>JALYOU010000046.1 GCA_030856725.1 Pseudomonadota bacterium | reverse complement strand
TGTTCGCGCTGGTGCCGCTGGCGACCGTGGTGTTCGGCGCGCTGTCGGCATTTCCCGTGTTCGACAAGTGGAGCAACTCGCTCAGCAACTACATCTTTTCCAATTTCGTGCCGTCGTCCGCGCGTGCCGTCGAGGATTACCTCCGGCAGTTTTCCGCAAGCGCCGGTGAGCTGACCACGGTTGGCATCATCGCCCTGGTGGTCTCCGTGCTGGTCACGCTGACGAGCGTCGAAGCCACGTTCAACCGTATCTGGCGCGTCAAGATCACGCGTCCGAAATTCGGACGCTTCCTGGTGTACTGGACGGTATTGACACTGGGCGCACTGGTCGCCGTCGCCAGTCTTGCGCTGTCGCAGCGATTCTTCGCGCTTGCGATCTTCGATTCGCTGCCCGGACAGTTTCTCGAAAACGCCATGGTGCAGATCGCACCGCTGTTCATCGAACTGTTCGCCTTCGCCACCATCTACCGCGTGGTGCCGCATCGCACGGTCAAATGGCGGCACGCAATCGCAGGTGGGTTGCTGGCTGTTTTCCTGTTCGAGCTGGTCAAGGGCGGGTTGGGGTTGTTCCTCGGCAGCTTCAATGCCTACACCACGGTCTATGGCACGGTCGCGTTCGTGCCGATCTTCCTGCTTTGGATTTTCCTGAGCTGGGTGTCGGTCCTGCTGGGCGCGTCGTTCGCGGCGTCGATGTCGGCGTTCCGCTACCAGCCCGCATCGATGCGCCTGCCGCAGGGCTACGAAATGTACGGACTACTGCGGATGCTGGGGCGGTTCCTGCAGGCACGAAAGACCGGGCGTGGCCTGCATAGCGACGAGATCCAGAACTTGGAGCCGATGCTGACCGACACGCTGGTGCAGCAGATGCTGGCGCAGTTGTGCGAGATCGGCGTGCTGACGCGCACGGAGTCCGGCGAATGGGTGCTGACGCGCGACCTCGGCGAACTCACCATGGCCGAGTTGTATGAAGCATCGCATCTGCGCATCCCCATCGCCGAAGCGCACCTGCCATGCCGCGACGATGAACTCGGCAAGGCCGCAGTCGCTGCGCTCGACGAACTTCGCCTGCCGCTGCGCGATCTGCTCAAGCATCGCGTCGGCGACCTTTATACGGAATCCAAGGGGATCAAATGAAGACATACGCGTGGCTCGCCGTTACTGCACTGGTCGTGGCGCTTGCCGCCTGCAAAAGGCCTGATGCGCCTGCCGCAACGACCCCGGACAAGCCCGCAGCGCCTGCATCCGGCCAGGCGGACACCCCGATGTCAGCCCCCTCGGCGGATAAGTCCGCAACGCCGCCCGTGGCGGAAGACGGCGCATCATCGCTACCCGTACTTCCAACCCTCAAGGTCGCCACCCTCGACGGCGCGCAATACGACCTCGCTGCACATCGCGGCAAGTGGGTCGTCGTCAATTTCTGGGCGACGTGGTGCTCGCCGTGCCTGAAGGAGATGCCTGAATTGTCGGCGCTGGACGCGATGCGCGAACACATCGAGGTGATTGGGCTCGCGTACGAGGAAATCGAACCGGCGGCGATGCAGGCATTCCTGAAAACGCACCCGGTGGCGTACCCGATCGCGATTGTCGACGTGTACGATCCGCCCAAGGATTTCGCCACACCGCGTGGCCTGCCGATGACGTACCTGTTGTCGCCGGAGGGCAAGGTCGCCAAGCAGTTCATGGGGCCGGTCACGGCGAAAGAAATCGAGGCCGCGATCGCCGGCGCAGGTGGAACTCAGCCGGCTGCATGAGCATGCAGGCTTGCCGCTTCATCGTGACCGGCAAGGTGCAGGGCGTGTTCTTCCGCGCCTCGACGCGCGACGAAGCACGACGTCTTGGATTACGCGGCTATGCGAAGAATCTTGACGATGGCAGCGTCGAAGTCATCGCTTTCGGTGAAGCGGGTGCGCTCGAGGTGTTGGCGACATGGTTGCGACAGGGGCCGCCGATGGCGAGCGTGACTGGCATGCAAAGCAACGTAATGGACATCGGCGTTGTGTGCGATGCGCAGGCGCTGGATAACTTTTTCATCGCGTGATTGCGTAGGCTGGGTTGGCTTCATCAACTCAGTTGCTGCCAATGGTGCTGGGTTGATGGAGCCAACCCAACCTACGAGTCGCCATCACTCAGGGGCTTGGTAGGAAGCAATTGGCTTGAGCACGCCATACCGTTCCTTCTGCGGCTTCGCCGCCAGCGGCGCGTATACGAGTTTCGTTTGTGGCACGGCTGTATCCGGCAGCCGGTCCAGCAGGTCGCGGATCAGCGTCAGGCGCCCGCGTTTCTGGTCATTGAAATCGACCAGCGTCCATGGGGCGTGCTTCGTATGCGTCACTTTCAGCATCGCCTCGCGCGCCTTGGTGTAGTCGGCATACTTGTTGCGCGCTTCAAGATCGATCGGCGAAAGCTTCCAGCGCTTCAGCGGATCCTCGAGCCGTTCGGCGAAGCGTGCTTCCTGCATGGTCTGGTCGCAACACAGCCAGTACTTGAATAACAGGATGCCGTCTGCAACCAGTTGTTGCTCGAACAAGGGCGCCTGTTGCAGGATCGCCCTGACCTGCACATCGGCCGCGAAGCCCATCACCTTCTCGACGCCGGCCCGGTTGTACCAGCTGCGATCGAACAGGACGAGTTCCCCTGCGGCGGGCAGGTGGGGCACGTAGCGCTGAAAATACCATTGGCTGTTTTCGCGCTCACTTGGTTTCGACAGCGCGACGACGCGACACTGCCGCGGATTGATGTGTTCACGCACCGCATCGATGGCGCCGCCCTTGCCGGCCGTATCGCGACCTTCAAACAGCACCACGGCCCGCTTGCCGGTGTGCTGCAGCCAGCGCGCCATCGCGACCAGCTCTTCCTGCAAGGGCTCCAGCAATGCTTCGTAGTCCTTGCGTTTGAGTTGTTTCATGCTGGATTCCTGATTGATTTTTGTGGGTGCGAACTCATTCGCAAGCTTTGCCTATCGAAACAACGTGAGAATGAGTTCGCACCCACAAAGGCATCATTCCTTGAGCCGCGGACGCAACGCGGCCAAGTTGCAGGGCTTGGTCCGTGCATCGAGTTGGGCACGGATGATGCGTTCCCACGCAGTGCGGCAGGCCGAGGTCGATCCCGGGAGGCAGAAGATGAAAGTGTTGTTGGCCAACCCGGCGAATGCGCGCGATTGCAGCGAGGAAGTGCCGATCTCCTCGAAGGAAACGGCGCGGAACAATTCACCGAAGCCTGGCATTTCCTTGTCGAGCAGTGGCGACAACGCTTCCGGCGTCGAATCGCGTCCGGTGAAACCGGTGCCGCCAGTGACCAGCACGCCATCGATGCCGTCGTCGGCGATCCAGAGTGAAACGATTTCGCGCAGCTTGTATTTGTCATCCGGCAATAGCGCGCGGCCCGCGAGCGTATGTCCGTCCTGCGTCAATGCTGCCGCCAGATAATCGCCGGACGTGTCACTCGCGGTGTTGCGCGAATCTGACACGGTGAGCACACACAGGTTGAGCGGAATGGGTGAGCTGTCTGCAATCATGATTGAAGCCTACACCGGTTCAAGAAACACGATGAACACATACTCGCCATGAGCTTACTGTAGGAGCGGCTCTAGCCGCGAGCTCTTTGGGTTTAGCAGAAGCCTATTAGCGAAAAGCTCGCGGCTGAAGCCGCTCCTACACCCCGGAGGAAGTCCCCCTGGGGGACAAAGAGCTTTGCTCGTTGCACAGGCTGATGCGGAATCGCAAAGTCTCATCATGCGATTCCCAACCCACATCGCGATACAAGGTCTGCGCTGCAAGATTGTCGTGCGCGGTTTCGAGTTCCAGCCGCAGTGCTCCCGCTTCGCGGGCGAAACCTTGCGCGGCGTCGAGCAGCGCGGACGCGACGCCGAGGCGGCGAGCAACCGGCGCAACGAATAGATCGTTGAGAATCCATACGCGCGCCAGCCGCACCGAGGAAAACATCGGATACAACTGGGTGAAGCCCGCGGCGCGTCCATCCGACATTGCCAACAGGACGACGGATTCTTCCGCCTGCATACGCTGCCCGAGAAAATCCCGCGCTGCATCGATATCCGATGCCTGTTCGTAAAACACCCGGTACTGATTGAACAACGGCGCCACGATGTCGAGGTCGTCGAGGGTCGCACGGCGGACATCGACGCTCATGGGGACTCCGTCAGTCGTGACAGCTCGTCAGCTTGGTGTTCGTGCGTCAGCCGATCGATCAGCACATCAAGATTACCTTCCAGCACATTCGCAAGATCGTAGAGCGTCAGTCCTTCGACGCGATGGTCGGTGATGCG
>JALYOU010000043.1 GCA_030856725.1 Pseudomonadota bacterium | reverse complement strand
CCCCTCGTTGTCGAGGATCGGCACGGCGCGGGAGCACGTCCACGTCTCCGACCCACCGGGCCCGACGACGCGGTGCTCCAACTCGAACACCCCCTTGGTCGCGATGGCGTCGGCGATCGCCGCCTGCACACGCAAGTGCTCGTCGGGCGGGATGTTCTGCTCCATCCAGCCGCGGATCGGCGCGACGTTGCTTGCGGTCAGGCCGCGTCCGTCCAGCGGCTGCATTTCGCTCCAGTCAGCGCTCATGCGGAAAACGATGTCCGAGGTCGCCGTGGCCAGGGCCTCGAGCCGGGCCTCCGCACGCGTGCGTGCTTCATTGGCATCGTCACTGCTTGCTTGCGCCCCACCTTCGTTGCCATCTGAATTCACACGCATGACGACAGGGTCCTGGTGATTGAAGTCACAACCCCGGCGATGGCGTTGGCGTTGGCGTTGGCGCCTGGAGAAGCACGCATTGCGACTGGGATCGGCATCGAGCGGGGCTCCTCTGATCTTGTGCCGCAAATCTAGCCATCTCGGTGAAGAGTGGCAATCCCGCCGCCCGCGACTATCCCAGCGCCTTCATCATGCAGCGCTGATAACGCGTGTCGACGCGCGTCGCGAACCATTCGGTGGTGAGCTTGCGGGTGATTTTCGGGCTTTGCAGCGTGATACGCGGCATCGACGCTCGTGGCAGCAGACGTTGCTCCATTTCTTCGGCCATCGCGAATACGCGCTGGTAAAGCGCGGTGCGTTCGAAGTCGATGCTGTCGGCTTGATTGAGCGCACGGCGGATCTGTACGTCGCTCATCGCCAGTGCGCGGGCCAGCGAACGCACGGCGACTTCCGTTGCTCCAATCTCGCTGTCCTTGCGGCTGGTGTTGTATCGGATCAGGTCGCCATCAAGCGTGAGCGGAATGCCCGACGCAATCGTCACCGCTTGCTGGAACGCCGCATTGCGGCTTGCATAAAATCCGGCATTGAAGTCGGCGAAGCGATACAGCGGCTTGTCGTACGACGCAGGGTAAGCGAGCAGGTGCGCGATGCCGAAGTACATACCGCCACGCCGGCTGAACACTTCGTGGCGCAACGATGTCTCGACGGGGTAG
The DNA here is from genome assembly GCA_030856725.1 of Pseudomonadota bacterium. GTDB lineage: Bacteria > Pseudomonadota > Gammaproteobacteria > Xanthomonadales > Xanthomonadaceae > JALYOU01. The sequence continues at coordinate 2,515 of JALYOU010000043.1, read as the reverse complement.
GGGTATGGTTGATCCTGCGCAAACTGCTCGGCAAAGGCGATGCTCACCTGCATCGGTCCCCCGGTACGCACTGGGTTGGCACCCGTGAACAGTCGACGTCCCATCGGCACCTTGTCGATAAAGTCCTCGAAGATGCGGCTCATCTGCTGCTCAGTCCGCACCGCGTCGATGCGTTCGCCCCAGGACTTGCCATTGGGTGACGTGCGGCGCAATGCCATACGGACAAGGAGTTGCGGGATGTGCAGCTTCGCGGCACGGCGGTCGATTTCAGCGCGTGCGATTTTCGCAAGGCCGGGCACAGTAGGGTCGGCAGTGAAAGTCGATTCCTGTTCGGTCACCGCCAGCGCCGCGCACAGGTTCTGTTCGGAAGGCTCGAGTTTCAGCGCCGCGAACGCGGCGTAGATGTCGGTAGCCCATCCGGCCTTGTCGTTGGTGCCCGAAGGCAGCAACCGCACGATCTGCGCACGCACGTCTTCGGGCCGACGTGGCGGCTGTCTCTGTTGCTCGCTGCATGCGACAAGCAGGTTGACCGCTGCGGTGACGAGCGCCGTGCAGGCATGGCGGCGGATCCTCGCGACGATCGTGTGCTGTCGGTGCCGTCCTGCTTCGAGGGCACGCTGTTTTTCAGCTGGAATGGCAAGCGGGATTCCGCCGTGCAGTGCGAAGCGCATTGGCAACGTGCTCCATTGGTCGTCGGTAGGGATTCGTGATGATACGGACGCCACTCGGGCGAGCCTGATCAAGCCGATCATCCGGTTGTCATAGGCGTCTTGCTGCTGAAGCGTGATGGACGCCGGCCGTCAGTACTCATCCGATCCCTGGACCCACAGGAACGACTGCAGGTCGATCATGTCCCGCGGTTGCAGGTCCGCCAGGTCGCGGCCCACATGTTCGCTGAAGGCGAGCAGGCTGCTGTACGTCTCCCACGTCGGCCGCGACTGGTAGGGCAGGTCGTAGCCGTATTTCTTTGCGGCGGCGCGGATGGTGTTGGGCTTCATGAACATGTGCTGCTCCGGTTGGGCAATGAAGCCGAACACGGTGACCAGCGGCCACGTCAGCACGCGCGTCTGCCGTCGCGGCAATCCTTCGATCGCCGCGACCCAGCGCTCGAAGCGGCGTTCCAGTCCGCCGCGCCCATGCAGGTAGTCGTACAGCCCCTGCGCGAAGTCGCGTGCGCCTTCCGGAGAACGGATCGCGTCGCGCAACGCCATCTTTTCGAACGAGAACAGCATGGCGTGGCGGGAGCGTTGTTCCACTCGCACCGCGCGCGTAGCGGCCTCCGCGAACTCGCCATCGCGCAAGAGGTTGCGGAAAGTCTCGCGCGGCAACGCCTCCCCCCAGCGCAGGTGCGTGTCCCATTTGTAATCGCGCTCCCAGTCCAGGTACGTCGCATCACGGAATCCGCCTGGGAACTGGCGCAGGAACTTGCGCCTGCAGCGCAATGCACCGGGGAGTCCGGAGGGCGATGGTGCAGCCGGTGGGAGAGCGCGGGGCATGGCTCGCTTGTACCAGCGTCCGGTGCACGGGCGTGTCACGTCGCCGCTGCCGAGAGCGCAACAAACCGCGGACGCCTGGCCAGCGTAACGGTTGGGGAAGGCGAACTTCAGCCCGCCCTACGGTCCGACACCACCGCGACGCGCGGTCAAGTCGCCGGTAGAGGTGGCGGGAGTGCATTCGCTGCAGCTGCCGGGCTCCGCGCCTTACGATGTCGGCAACGAACACCTTTGCAACATGAGGATTCAATGGCAAATCCGAGCACGCCTCCGGGCAACCCGAATTCGCGCGCGTCAGAGCTGTCCCGAACGCTGGCCCGTTTCGATGCCGCCATCGCGCGCGATCCGGCTGATTACGTGGCGTGGCACGATCGTGGCAGCGCGTTGTTCGCGGCCGGTAATTTTGAGCAGGCGTTGGCGAGTTACGAGCGCGTCATCGCCCTCGAGCCGCGCCTTGCGGAGCCCTATGACAACCGTGGTCTCGTCCTGCAGCGCATGGGCCGTTTTACCGAAGCGATCACCAGTCACGATGCCGCCATTGCACGCAATCCTGGATTTGCCACGGCCTATCTGCGCCGTGCAATGGCACTGCGCGAATTCGGGCGATTCACGGATGCCCTGCGTGATGCCGACCAGGCCGTGACGCTGGAGCCGCTATCCGCCCTGACACACAACGGACGCGGCATCGTCCACAACGACCTGGGCCATTACGAGGCGGCAGTCGCCGACTATCGCAGGGCACTGCAATTCGCGCCGGCGTTTATCGAGGCCATGAACAATCTCGGCAACGCCCTGCATGACCTCGGCCGTTTCGACGAAGCCATCAGCCAGTTCGACCATGCCATTGCGCTACGGCCGGGCTACGGGGAATCGCACAACAACCGCGGCCTTGCACTGCAGGAGCTTGGACGTTTCGAGGAGGCGTCGGTCGCCTTCGACGCTGCCATCGCATGCAAGCCGAACTTCGCCGAAGCATGCAAGCGACGCGGTGCCTTGAAGCTGCTGCACGGCGATTTCGCTTC
>JALYOU010000032.1 GCA_030856725.1 Pseudomonadota bacterium | reverse complement strand
GCGCCTGCCAGGCTTTGATGGCGGCGACGGCGGGAGCCCCCACTCGTGAGTTCGGTCTTCCGCGCCGTGCGCATCGCGCGCGTGTTGCTTCGGCATCGGCTGGGTGCCTTGCTGGAGAACACCGCGCTCGGCAAGTGGTTGTGGCTGCTCCGCCCGTTCACGCCGTCGCCCAGCGGCGAGGCCGACTTGCCGCGTGGCAAGCGCCTTCGCCTGGCGCTGCAGGAACTCGGTCCGATCTTCGTCAAGATCGGCCAGGTGCTGTCGACGCGGCGCGACCTGCTTCCTGCCGATGTTGCCGATGAACTGAACCTGCTTCGGGATCAGGTCGCTCCCTTTGATGGCCAGCTTGCCCGCCTCGAAGTAGAGCGATGCTTCGACAAGCCGATCACCGAGCTGTTCGCCGCGTTCGACCCGATGCCGCTGGCGTCGGCCTCCATCGCACAGGTGCACGCCGCGACGTTGCACGATGGCCGAGAGGTGGTGGTGAAGGTGTTGCGCCCGGGTATCCGTGCGCAGATCGAGGCCGACGTCGGCTTGCTGCGCACACTCGCATCGCTGGCGGACCGCCATCACCCGAGCGCCGGCAAGATACGGCCCAACGAGGTCGTTTCCGAGATCGAGAATTCGCTGTTCGCCGAGCTGGACCTGCAGCGCGAGGGCGCCAACGCCAGCCTGATGCGCCGCCTGTGGCTGGATTCGCCGGACCTGTACGTGCCCGAAGTGCACTGGCCGCTGACTACCGAAACAGTGTTGACCATGGAACGGGTGAGCGGCATCGGCTCGGATGACATCGCGGCGCTGGAAGCGGCCGGTATCGACCGGTGCGCGCTGGCCGCCAAGGGCGTGCGGGTGTTCTACACGCAGGTGTTCCGTGACAACTTCTTCCACGCCGATGCGCATGCCGGCAATATCTGGGTGGATGCGCAGCGCAAGGAGAATCCGCGTTTCATCGCGCTGGATTTCGGCATCATGGGCCAGCTCTCCAGCGAGGATCAGTACTACCTCGCCGAGAATTTCATGGCGATCTTCAACCGCGATTACCGGCGCATCGCCGAACTGCACGTGCAGGCCGGCTGGATGCCGTCGCACATCCGCATCGACGAACTCGAAGCCGCCGCGCGCTCCGTGTGCGAGCCGTACTTCACCCGGCCGCTGTCGGAAATCTCGCTGGCCGAAGTGCTGCTCAAACTGTTCCGCGTCGCGCAGCGTTACGAGTTGACGCTGCAACCGCAGTTGATCCTGTTGCAGAAAACGCTGCTCAACATCGAAGGCGTCGGCCGCCTGCTCGACGAGAAACTCGACATCTGGGCCGTCGCGCGCCCGGTGCTGGAACGCATCCTGCTCGAACGCTACAGCCCGCAGCGATTGGCTGCCGAGTTCCGCAAGCGCCTGCCGGAACTGATCACGCACGCACCCGAAATGCCGCGCCTGCTGCACGGCTGGCTGACGCAGCAGGTCGAAGGACGGCATGAGTTGCGCATGCGCTCGAACGACCTAGCCGAACTGGCGAAAACCGCACGCGACGGCCAACGCCGCACCGTGGCCGCGATCCTCGGCACCGGCCTGCTGATAGCCGCCACCGTGCTGTACGGCCTGGAGGCCGCAGGCCCGCGATTGCTGGACGTCCCCGCAGCCGCATGGATCGCCGGCCTGGGCGGCATGTGGGCGTTACTGGCGGCTTGGCCACGTCGCGATTGAACCGTCCCCTCCGGATGGATGAAGGTGGACAGACCAAACTTGCCCTCGCAGCCGCAGTGAACTACCCGGTTCACAATCAGAGCGTGAAATACACCGAGTATTCCGCGTGAGTGGAAAGGCGCCACTTGTGCCTTTTATGTTTCATAGCAACGAAACAAAGATTCAAGTCACCTGACCCGAAGGGCGGCGCACACGATGTGCGCCGTTTCCGATCGAGGCATGGATGCCGAGTCGGAAAATAATTGGTGATCTCCCAGCCGCGGGTTGTGGACTTTGCCGAATGGCATTTCTTTGGTGACTTTCTTGACTCGCGCCATCCATGGCGCTCGCCCCTTCGGGGCCGGCTGCGCCGTTCGCGTGCGCTCCTGCGCACGCGGTGTGCCAGCAAAGAAAGTTACCCGCCGAAGGCGGAAGCCTTTAATTCGCCCGGAGCATAAAAAATCGACGCAACCCTCCCCTGCCTACAGGGGAGGGAGCAAAGCTCTAGATCGCGTAATACATCTGATACTCAAGCGGATGCGTCGCACCACGGAACGCCGTCACTTCCTTCATCTTGAGCGCGATGTACCCATCGATGAAATCATCGGTGAACACTCCACCCGCTTTCAGAAACTCGCGATCCTTGTCCAGCGCCTCCAGCGCCTGATCAAGCGAATGACAAACGGTCGGAATACCCTTCTCCTCTTCCGGCGGCAGATCGTAAAGATCCTTGTCGCTCGGCGAACCCGGATCGATCTGGTTCTTGATGCCATCCAGTCCAGCCATCATCAGCGCCGCAAAAATCAGGTAACCGGAATTCATCGGATCGGGAAAACGGATCTCGATTCGGCGCGCCTTCGGATTGGATACATACGGAATGCGGCACGACGCCGAGCGATTGCTCGCCGAATACGCCAGCATCACCGGCGCCTCGTACCCCGGCACCAGCCGCTTGTAGGAGTTGGTCGTCGAGTTGGCGAACGCATTGATCGCGCGCGCATGCTTGAAGATGCCGCCGATGTACCACAGCGCCATCTGCGACAAACCGCCGTAGCCATCACCTGTGAACAGATTCACGCCACCCTTGGCCAACGACTGGTGCACGTGCATGCCGCTGCCGTTGTCGCCAACCAGCGGCTTGGGCATGAAGGTCGCGGTCTTGCCGTTGCGGAAGGCGACGTTCTTGATGATGTACTTCATCGTCAGCAGGTCGTCGGCCTTTTTCACCAGCGTGTTGAACTTGGTGCCGATCTCGCACTGGCCGGCGTTGGCCACTTCATGGTGGTGCACTTCGACTTCGATGCCGACCGACTCCAGCGTCTTGCACATTTCCGCGCGCATGTCGTGGAGCGAATCCAGCGGCGCGACCGGGAAGTAGCCGCCCTTGACGCCGGGACGGTAGCCGCTGTTGCCGCCTTCGTATTCCTTGCCCGAGTTCCACGCCGCCTCTTCCGAATCGACGTGAAAGAAGGTGTGCCCCATCCCGTTGGAATAGCGCACCGAATCGAAGATGAAGAATTCCGGTTCCGGCCCGAAGAACGCCTGTTCGGCGATGCCACTGGACTTGAGGAATGCCTCGGCGCGCTTGGCGATGCCGCGTGGATCGCGCGAGTACGCCTGCATCGTTGCGGGGTCGAGGATGTCGCAGGTCAGCACGAGCGTCGGGTCGGCGGTGAACGGGTCCAGGAACGCGGTGGAGGGGTCCGGCAGCAGCACCATGTCC
>JALYOU010000031.1 GCA_030856725.1 Pseudomonadota bacterium | reverse complement strand
GCCGCCAACGGCCTGCGCTGGTGCGTCGCGGAAATGGAGCGCCGCTACAAGCTGATGTCGACCATCGGCGTGCGCAACCTCGCCGGGTTCAACAAGAAGGTGCGCGACGCGGCGGACTCCGGTCAGCCGATGATGGATCCTCTGTTCAAACCGAATGCGGAGCTCGGCGAAGCGCCGCGACCACTCGAGGAACTGCCGTTCATCGTCATCTTCATCGACGAATTCGCCGACATGATGATGATCGTCGGCAAGAAGGTCGAAGAACTCATCGCGCGCCTGGCGCAAAAGGCGCGCGCGGCCGGCATCCATCTGATCCTCGCCACGCAGCGGCCGTCGGTGGATGTCATCACCGGTTTGATCAAGGCGAACATTCCAACGCGCATCGCATTCCAGGTCTCCAGCAAGATCGACTCGCGCACGATTCTCGACCAGTCCGGCGCTGAAACCCTGCTCGGTCACGGCGACATGCTGTACCTGCCGCCCGGCACGGCTTTGCCCGAGCGCGTGCACGGCGCCTTCGTCAGCGACGAGGAAGTGCATCGCGTCGTGGAGCACCTCAAGCAGAGCAGCAGTGGGCCGGACTACATCACCGGCGTGCTGGATGAAGTGCAGTCAATGGGGGAGGGTGTCGTGGTGGGTGCGACAGGTTTGCCCGAAAGCGGCGGGGGAGGGGATGAAAGCGACCCCTTGTATGACGAGGCCGTGCGCATCGTCACCGAAACGCGGCGTGCGTCGATCTCCGGCGTGCAGCGCCGCCTGAAGATTGGCTACAACCGCGCCGCGCGCCTGATCGAAGCCATGGAAGCCGCCGGCATCGTCACCCCGCCCGAGCACAACGGCGATCGCAGCGTGCTCGCGCCGCCACCGCCGCGCGACTGAACCGCACTTCGTGGAAACGGCTTCAGTCGCGAGCTCTTGATTTAAAACCTAGAGCGAGAACAAAAGCTCGCGGCTGAAGTCGCTCCTACGAAAGGCCCGCAACGATGCATTCGCACGATATCTCAAGCAGAGATTCATCTTGAGGCAACGGTGAAATGGCGCATTCATATTTGCTGCGACACACTGCGCACATCGGTTTTCAGGAGTAGAAGATGAAACGCACTTTCCGTCTAATGGCGCTCGCCACGGCCGTCTTTGCAACCAGTGCCTTTGCCGGCGCGCGCGACGACCTCAACACCTTTGCAAAAAACCTCAAAGGCCTCGATGGCCAGTTCACTCAGAAGGTCTACGACGCCAAGGGAAAGCTCAAGGAAAGCTCCAGCGGCCGGGTCGCGATGTCAGCGCCGCGTTTGTTCCGTTGGGAATACGTCAAGCCGTATCCGCAGCTGATCGTGGCCGATGGCAAGACCGTCTGGGTCTACGACCCGGACCTGCAGCAGGTCACCAAGCGTGCTCAGGGTGTGGAGGAACAGAACAGCCCCCTGTCCGCGCTCATCGACCCCGGCAAGCTCGAGCAGCAGTTCAAAGTCACCGATGCCGGTACCAAGGACGGCCTGCAGTGGCTCACGCTGACGCCACGCAATGAGGCCAATGCCACGTTCCAGTCGGCACGCCTGGGCTTCGGAAAGAATGGTCTTGCGCAGATGCAGGTGATCGACGTGATCGGCCAGCGCACGCAGATTGCGTTCAGCGCCTGGAAGCGCAACCCCAACTTCGCGCGCACCACGTTCCGCTACACGCCGCCGAAAGGCGTCGATGTCGTCGGCGATAGCTGACCATCGCACGCGCATGCTCATGTAGACGAAAGGCGGGTTCCGACCCGCCTTTGATGCCAGACATCCGACTACAGATTACGCATTAAACAAGCAGCTTCATCCCATCGTCACCTCATCGAAAATTTCTGCCGTGAGTTGCAGCAGCGTTCAGCCTCGAAGCCAAGCTCTCACACCTCATCTACGGTGCGCGCACCAAAGTAGCCCCGTGGACTGACCACGCGGAGCCTTGCGATGACACGTTCTTCCCTAACCCTCGCACTTCTGATGGCATGCGGTATCGGTGCAAGCGCATTGGCTTCACAGACGCAGAAACCGCAAGCGCTGAAGCAGCCTGTCGTGGTCGTGGGCCAGGCGTTAGGTGAGCCCGAATCCCGCAGTGAAGCTCGCGAAGCGATTGATGGTGCCGCAGCTGCCGCCATCATTGGTGCAATCGCGCGCCAGTTCGGCGATCAGTCGGTTGAAGTGAAACTCGACCAGATCGATGTGTTGCAAGCCAATCTTCACGAGCGCGTGCTGCGCGGCAAAGGCCGTCTGCAGATCGGTGGCGAAAACGAATGGCTCACTTTCAGCTTTGATGCCATGTACGACACCGAGCAGGCCAGCGTCTATTACCCGCGCCTTGCCATTGGCAGTAACGACGCCTCTATGAATGCGGACCCCGCACTTGCGCGCAGCCTGACCAAGCGTGCGCAGAACGCTCTGGGCGAAGAATTCGCGCAGCAATCCGTCCACTTGTCGCTGGACGACATCAGCATCCGCAACGCCGGCAAGCGCTACGTTCAAGTTCGGGCTACGGGTATTGCACAGTTTGAAGGCGAAGGCGGCGCAGAGGCGCTGGTCACAGGCGTGTACGACCGCAAGCAGGCGAAGTGGCTGCAGGTGGATTACGAACTGGGCAGTTCCGCCAGCCAGGCGCTGGGCGAGTCTGTTGCATCGCTTTGATTGGCCGTTTCACTCCACGTCGCAAACACAGCCATGACAGGGACCCGGGTGCGCATAATGCGACCCGGGTTCTTTGTTTTCGCATTACCGTTTTGACGACGGCTAACTTCATATCCGCAACTTGATATTGTGTCCGCAGTCCACATCCGAACGCCTGTGGCCAAGCGCAAATCCTCTTCCGCAATCGACACGCCCGATCTGCTGACCGTCGATCGAGATGCCTTGCGTCCGCTCGCCGAGCGCATGCGGCCGCAAACCCTCGACGACATGGTTGGCCAACGCCGCCTGCTCGCGCCGGACTCTGCCTTGCGCGAATCGATCGAAGGCGGGCACGTGCACTCAATGGTGTTGTGGGGCCCGCCAGGTTGTGGCAAGACCACGCTCGCTTTGCTGCTCGCCAAATACGCCGATGCCGAATTCCGCGCCATTTCCGCTGTGCTCGCGGGATTGCCGGAGGTGCGCCAGTTCCTCGCCGAGGCCGGGCATCGCTTCGCCGAAGGTCGCCGCACGGTGCTGTTCGTCGATGAAGTGCATCGCTTCAACAAGGCACAGCAGGATGCGTTCCTGCCGCACATCGAACGCGGCACCATCCTGTTCGTCGGCGCCACCACCGAAAATCCGTCGTTCGAGTTGAACTCGGCGCTGCTGTCACGCTGCCGCGTGCATGTGATGGAAGCGGTGTCCACGGACGACATCGTCGTCGCGCTGCAACATGCACTGGATGACGAGGAACGCGGACTTGGCGGCCAGCACCTGCACATCAGCGGAGAAGCCTTGCGGGAGATCGCAGGCGCGGCCGATGGCGACGTGCGTCGCGGCCTGACGCTGCTGGAAATCGCCAGCGAACTCGCCGTTGAAACCGGACCGGGGCAGGGCAGGGAGATCGACCAGCGCACCCTGCGCCAGGTCCTCGCCGATCGCACGCGCCGTTTCGACAAGGGCGGCGAGCAGTTCTACGACCAGATCTCGGCGCTGCACAAATCCGTGCGCAGTTCGAACCCCGATGCTGCGCTGTACTGGTTCAGCCGCATGCTCGATGGCGGTTGCGACCCCATTTACCTCGCACGCCGCCTCACGCGCATGGCAGTCGAAGACATCGGCCTCGCCGATCCGCGCGCATTGCAGATGTCCATCGAAGCCTGGGATGCATACGACCGCCTCGGCAGCCCTGAAGGGGACCTCGCGCTTGCGCAGGTCGTGATCTACCTGGCCACCACCGCCAAATCCAACGCGGCTTACGTCGCTTTCAAAGCAGCCAAGGGCGACGTCGTCGAATACGGCACACAGGAGGTGCCGATGCATATCCGCAACGCGCCGACCAAGCTGATGAAGGAACTCGGCTACGGCAACGGTTATCAATACGACCACGACGCACCCGACGGCATCGCCATCGGACAGACCGGCTTCCCGGATGCGATGGGCGAACGTGTGTATTACGAACCGGTCGAGCGCGGCCTGGAAATCAAGCTGAAGGAAAAGCTCGACGCGTTGCGTCAGGCGCGATCAGGGCGCGGCAAGCCTTAGCGACGTTTGCCATCTTCGTGCGTTCGTTACGCTCAAGAGGCGACGAGAGTGTTGGAAGTTCATCAGCGGGCGGGCGTCAGGCGCATAGCGGACCTCTCAGGCCGGAAGCCGCCCAGTTCTCACAAATAGCCTGAATCACCCTCTTCACACTTCGCATAATGCATATTATGTAACTTCTGAGTGGCAGATTAGCGCCAGCCTCAAAATCTACATCCCTTCCGCACCAGTCTGTACTCTTTTCCGCCGAGCGCCGTGACCGCACTAGTCGAGGACATCACCTCGCAAAGCGACCATCGAATTCGCCGCCAAGGGTAGATTGATCTACTGCTGCTCGAGAAATTTTCACTCCGACTGTTCTAATCCGCCGGGCCGGTACAACCTTTGCTGAAAACCACTGACTGCGACCTTGACGGTTACCGGTTCAGTGCCGTTGTTAAGCCAATACCAACCATGGCTGCCGTCGAACGGCGCATTGAACGTGCCGGACGCCTGCCGCTGCGATCGCTCGATCCAGTAACTGGTGTACTCGTCCTTGGCCG
>JALYOU010000030.1 GCA_030856725.1 Pseudomonadota bacterium | reverse complement strand
TTGACGCTGGTGTTGCTGCGCAACGGCGAGGATTCGGAGCTTTGGGGGACGCACCTGGATGCGACCAGGCGCATCATCAAGGCCACAGGCAGCCGCCATGGCGAAGCCGACCACGAACTTGCTTCGCAGATCGAACAATCGATGCTGCAGGTCGGCTACCACGCCAACGAAGCCGCGGCGATGGGGCGCCAGCTCAGCCGCGCGCCCGACGAAAGCGACGACGATCCCACCTCGCGCACCGAGTTGACCCTCAAGCTCAAGTCGCATGCGCGGCTGGGCGGCCAGAAGGATGAACCGAAGAAGGTCGAATCCAAGTCGCGCAACGCGGAGGAACAGGCCTGTTATGAGCATGTGCGCGTGCTGCCGTACGGCACCTGGATTGAATTCACCAGTAACCAGCAGGGTGACAAATCGCGACAGCGCCTGTCGTGGTTCAGCCCGGTCACGGACAACGCGCTGTTCGTCAACAATCGCGGCCAGAAGGTGGCGGAAATGACCTTGGACCATCTTGCCAGGTTGATGGCGCGCGGCCAGGCACGCGTGGTCACGATCGAGAGCAGCCGGCTGGTGGACCGCGCCTGGCAGGCGGCATTGTCGGCGCTGCGCAGCTTTGCCGGACAGGGCGAACAGAAGCCGGCATGGACAGCGTCCACATGAATTCCGAATTCCGCCGCGCCCGCCGCCGCCGCGTCATCGAGCAGATCGAGGTGGTCGATGCGATGACCGACATGGTCATCGGCCGCTTGGGTAACCTCTCGGAATCCGGGACGCTGCTGATCACCAACACCCCGCTGCGCGAGGATGCCTTGTACCAGTGGCGGTTCAACCTGCCGCATCCGGGCGGCGGCCTGGTGCAGATCGAATGCGGCGCCCACCTGCTCTGGCTCGACAAGGCCAGCGCGCCGGGGCAATGGTGGGCCGGCGCGCGTTTCATCCTGCTGTCGAAGGCGGCCACGAAGAACGTCTCTGCCTGGATCGAATCGCCGGGCGGCAGTTACGAGTAATTGCCACGCTTTTCCTTGTAGGAGCGCCTCGTAGGCGCGACAGGCCTTACCCCTAAACCATCGCGCCCGAGAGGCGCTCCTAAGACAAAGGAAGCTCCGCGGGACAGCAACCCATATCGCGCTCATGACGTTGCAGCGTCAATCGCCCTTGCCAGCGCCTCACATCCGATTGCGTCAAAATCGGCGTCCGTCCCACGAGTCGCCGCGATGACGTCCCCCGATTTCTCCCTGCTGTACTCCCGCCATCTGGCCACGCTCAAGGAGCGTGCCGACGAAGCGCTGTCGCGCGGCGGCTTCGACCATCTGGTGATCCCGAGCGGCACGCTGCACTACCAGGTGTTTGACGACCGCGATTATCCGTACGCAGTGAACCCGCAGTTCAAGCACTGGCTGCCGCTGACGCGAGTGCCGAACAGCTGGCTGGTGTATTCGCCCGGCGACAAGCCCAAGGCGATCTACCATCAGCCGTTCGATTACTGGCACGTGGTACCGGATGCGCCCAGCGGCTGGTGGGTCGAACATTTCGACATCGTCATCATCCGCACGCCCGACGAAGCGCTGCAGCATCTCCCGAAAGACGCCAAGCGTTGCGCGATCCTCGGCGAGCCGCAAAGCGCGCTCGGCACGGCGGCGGACGCGAAGTTCGCTCCCGACAATCCGCAGGCCGTCATCGACTATCTCGAATACCAGCGCACGTACAAGACGCCGTACGAGGTCGCGATGATGCGAGAAGCCACCCGCATCGGAGTGCGCGCGCATCGCGCGGCCGAACGCGGGTTTCGCGCGGGCGCCAGCGAATTCGGTATCCACCTCGGTTATTGCCAGGCGGCCGGGCAGGATGCCAACGACTTGCCTTACGGCAACATCATTGCGCTCAACGAGCACGGCGCCGTGCTGCATTACATGGACCGCGACCGCGTGCCGCCCAAGCCGGTGCGCAGTTTCCTGATCGACGCCGGCGCGAGTTACCACGGTTATGCGTGCGACATCACGCGCACCTACGCCAGCGACACTGGGGGCGAATTCCAGGCAATGATCCACGCGGTGGAAGGCGCGCAACGAAAGATGTGCGACCAGGTGCGCGACGGCTTCGATTACAAGCAGTTGCACCTGGATGCGCACCAGGCGCTGGCAGTGATCCTCAAGGACTTCGGACTCATCACTGTCGCGCCGGATGTCGCGGTGGAGACCGGCGTCAGCAGCGCTTTCTTCCCGCACGGGATCGGCCACGGCATCGGCCTGCAGGTGCACGACGTGGCCGGATTCGCGCAGAGCGATCGCGGCGGCACTATCGTCAAGCCCGAAGGCCATCCCTACCTGCGCATGACTCGGGTGCTGGAGCCGGGGATGGTGGTAACGATCGAGCCGGGGATCTATTTCATCGACATGCTGCTTGAGGAGCTCAAGGAAAAAGGCCTCGGGCCCAGCGTCGACTGGGATCGCGTTGCGGCGTTCAAGCCGTTCGGCGGCATCCGCATCGAAGACGACGTGGTCTGCACCGATGCCGCCCCGATCAACCTGACGCGCGACGGATTCGCCGACGCGCTGTGATGCGCCTGTTGCTCACCCTCTGTGCATCGTTCTGGTTGATGGCCTGCAGTCCGTCTCCGCAGGCGCCGCAAAACCACTGCCTGCCATACGGGCGTGCCGTGACACTCTCCGGCAAGGCTGTGACGCGGATGCTGTCTGCAGAAGGCGGCACGCCGCAGAATGCGTTGCTGCTGCAACTCGATGCACCGATCTGCGTCGGCCCGGTTGCACAGGAAGCTGACATTCGCGAAATCCAGCTGATCCCGCAAAGCAGCTTCAAAGCCGCCTATTCGCTCGAAGGCCTGCGCGTGACAGCGACCGGCCCGCTGTTTGCCGCGAGTACATCACAGCATCGCACCGCAGTGCTGATGACCTTGCAGGTTATTGGGCCAAGGTAATCATCCGAGGCGCTCCAGACAGCGGATTCCAATCCTGTTCGTAAAAACTGCATCGCCGCGGGAGTTTTTCGTTTCGCGGAACCGATCTGCGACCAACGCTTGACTCAGCCATGACGCCGGGCGCTGTTGCAATGGATTCGCTGCCCGCATGTTTCGACGCGAGGAGACCTGCCAGCTGGCGTTCCGAACTCCTGCGTTCAATGCAGCTCGCAGCGGAGAACGCATGTCGGAACATGCGTGGTGCTGTACGCGGCGACGCAACCCATTGCGGAGTCGCGGTGACGACGTGTCCGATCCGTGTGCCTCGGCCCGTACTGCTCTGTCATGGACACATCGCTCCGTAAACAATCGTGGGTCGGTCTCATCCTCTTGTCGCTGTTCGTGCTTCTGGCGGTGTGGCGTTCGTCGGCCGGCACGCGCCTGGACACGTTCACTGTCGATGAGCCTTGGCACATCGTCGCCGGTACCACTTACGTGCGTCATGGCGACTTCGCCCTCAATCCGGAGCATCCGCCCCTGGTGAAACTATGGGTCGGCGCGAGCGCAGCGAATGAGTTTCGCCTGCGGCCGAAGAAAGCCCTCAGCGAGAAGACCCAGGAGCGTGAATGGGTCGAACAGACGATGTTCTTCGACAACGACGCGCGTGCCGCGCAGCACCGCGCGCGCGTGGGGATGTGGAGTTTCCATGCGGTGCTGCTGCTGGCACTGGGCCTGCTGCTGTGGCGCGCGTTCGGCCTGCCGTGGGCGGCCGGGACGCTGGCCTTCCTCGCGATCGAACCGACGATCGGTGCGCACCTGCCGGTGGTCATGACCGATCTTCCGCTGGCGTTGACGCTGATGCTCGCCGCTGTCAGCGCGGGCCTGCTTGCCAGCGGCTGGCGCTGGCGCTGGGTGGTCGGAGCGGGCGTGGCGACGGGTCTTGCGCTGGGCGCAAAACACTCGGCGCTGGCTGGCCTTGCGGGCTTGGGCATCGGCTTGTGCCTGGTCGCGCTGTGGGGATGGCGGACGGGCGGATGGCGCGAGACGGCACAGCGCTCGCTCAAGCTGCTCGCATGCGGCCTGCTCGCGGTGGTGGTGTTGTGGGCGCAGTACGGGTTCCGGTTCCATGCGGCACGCGACGGCAGCGACACGTTCAACCGGTCGATGCCGGACAAGATCGCCGAATTGCGGCTGCCGCACTGGCGCGAAGGCATCGCGTTTGCCGATCGCCATCAGCTGTTGCCGCGTGCCTACCTGTGGGGCCTTGCCGATACCGTGCGCACCGGCGTGGAAGGCCGCAGCATCGGCATGCATTTCGTCGCCGGCCATGTGCATTACGGTGCGCCGCCATGGTTCAGTTGGCCGGCGATCGTGCTGTCGAAGTTGCCATTGGCGCTGCTCGGCCTGTTGCTGGCGGCGCTACCGTTGCTGGTGCGCTCCCGGCTGCCGCCATCGGCGCGCTGGAGCCTGGCGGCGGTGATTGCGGTCTGCGCCTTCCACATGACGGCGCTGGTCGGGTCGGGCGGAATCTGGGGCGGTGTGCGACATGCACTGCCCGTCATTGCGGGCGTCGCCATCGTCGCCGGTGGCGCCTTCGCACTGGCCTGGCAGCGGCGCTCGCGGCCGGCGCTGGCACTGGCCGCGGGACTCTACGTCGCCGCGGTGGCTATGACCATGCGCGAACCGCGCCTGTGGGAATACCACAACGAACTCGTTGGCGGCAGCGCCAACGCCCACCGCTATTTCGGCAACGAAGGTCTGGATTTGGGCCAGCGCTTCGGCGAGATCCGCGCGTTCCACGACCGTGTCATCGCACCGTCCGGACAGCCGTTGTACGCGGACTACTGGATGGGCGAGCAGCAGATCCGCGCGGCGGACATGCGCTATCGACGCCCGGTCGAATCGCTCGCCGACACCAACATCGAGGGCTACTACGAAGGATGGTTCATCTATCCCATGCCCAACACCCTGCCTTGGCCGCAGTGGGACTGGGATCCCAAGGTGGTGTTCAAGGACCTCACGCTGGTCGCGCGCTTTGGCCATGTCGGCATCTGGAAGGGCCACATGCGTCGTCCGCAAACGCGCGCAGGCAGCCTGTCGAGCAAGGTGATGGATTACATCTACAAGGAGGACGGCCGCGACTGGGCGCTGGTGGCGAGCCGGCTGGAGGAAGTCGCCGCCCAGATGCCGGGCAAGGTCGACGCCGGGGTCGAGCTGGGCAACGCCCATCTGCGTCTGGGCCGGCGCGCGCAAGCCATTGCCGCGTATCGCCGCCTGCTTGAGCAAAAGAAGGTGCCGGTGGAGGCCTTGCTGGCCAACCAACTGGAGACGCAGATCAAGCAGGTCGCTTCCGCTGGGGATCTCGCCCAGGTGCAGCCCATGCGCAATCCGTGGATGGAGTAGTCGTCGGCATTGCGCCGGGCCCTCGCCAAAAAAAGAAGGCCCGCAATGCGGGCCTTCTTCGTAGCGACAACTGTGCGGGCTGATCAGAAATCCATGCCGCCCATGCCACCCATTCCACCGCCGCCGCCCATGCCGCCACCAGCCGCGTCATCCTTCTTCGGCGCTTCAGCCACCATCGCTTCGGTGGTGATCATCAGGCCGGCGATCGAGGCCGCGTTCTGCAATGCCGAACGCGTGACCTTGGTCGGATCGAGGATGCCGAAGGCGATCATGTCGCCGTATTCGCCGGTCTGGGCGTTGTAGCCGTAGTTGCCGGTGCCGTTCTTGACGTTGTTCAGCACCACCGACGGCTCTTCGCCGCAGTTGGTGACGATCTCGCGCAGCGGCGCTTCCATCGCGCGGAGGGCGATCACGATGCCGTGGTTCTGGTCCTCGTTGGCACCTTTCAGCTCACCGATGGCCTGCAGTGCACGCACCAGCGCGACACCGCCGCC
>JALYOU010000027.1 GCA_030856725.1 Pseudomonadota bacterium | reverse complement strand
GCGACTGCCGTCGTTCGCGTTCTCATGGACGGCGAACTGCATGCTGCTCAAAAACTGCGCAAGCCGTCGCTGAAAACGCCATCGCGGCGGACGCGCTCGTTGTAGGCTTCGATCGCCTCGCGGTTTTCCGCCAGCCAGCGTTCACGACGCCGGACGAGCACTTCGTCCTCAAGCGCACGCTCGAGCGTGGCCGACAGGTTGATGTCGAGTTGCTTGGCTGCCTTGAGCAGTCCTTCGTTGATGCTGAGGTTGGCGGCGCGTTTGCCGTATCCGGCGACTTCTTCTTCAATGCGCATGACTGGCCCTTCATCGCTTATGCGCATACATCATGCGCATCGAAGATACAGCCGGCAACTCACGCAAAAAAACCGCCCGAAGGCGGCTTCTTCCGTGATCGCATCAATCAGCCGGCCAGCCGCTTCGCAATCGCAGCCCCAAGATCCCCTGGCGACCTCACCGTCGTTACCCCAGCCTTCTCCAGCGCGGCGAATTTCCCTTCGGCTGTACCCTTGCCACCCGACGCGATCGCACCGGCATGGCCCATGCGCTTGCCCGCGGGTGCCGACGCGCCGGCGATGAAGCCGACCACAGGCTTGGTCACGTGTTGGGCAATGTATTCGGCCGCTTCTTCCTCGGCGCTGCCGCCGATCTCGCCGACCATGATGATGCCCTCGGTCTGCGCGTCGTCCTGGAACAGCTTGAGGCAATCGATGAAGTTCAGGCCGTTGATCGGGTCGCCGCCGATGCCGATGACCGTCGATTGGCCGAGGCCTGCCTGCGTGGTCTGGTGCACGGCTTCATACGTCAACGTGCCTGAGCGCGAGACGATTGCGATCTTGCCGGGCATGTGGATATGGCCGGGCATGATGCCGATCTTGCACTCGCCGGGCGTGATCACGCCGGGACAGTTCGGGCCGATCAGCACGACATCGTCGTAGCCGGCGAGCGTGTTCTTGACGCGCAGCATGTCGAGCACCGGAATGCCTTCGGTGATGCAGACGATGACCTGGATGCCGGCATCAGCCGCTTCCAGGATCGCATCGGCGGCGAACGGCGGTGGTACGTAGATCACGGAAGCATTCGCGCCGGTCTGAGCAACCGCGTCGGCCACCGTGTTGAACACCGGCAGGTTGAGATGCGTGGTTCCGCCCTTGCCGGGCGTGACGCCGCCGACGATCTGTGTGCCGTATTCCACCATCTGCTCAGCGTGGAAGGTGCCCTGCGAGCCGGTGAAGCCCTGGACGATGACCTTGGTGTTCTTGTCGATCAAAACGCTCATTAGGAATCCAGTAGGACGGGCTCAAGCCCGCCGTTGTTGAAAAGTGCGGCGGGCTTGAGCCCGCCCTACAACTATCGCTGTCGAGTCAGGCGGCTTTCGCGGCAGCGACAGCCTTCTTCGCGCCGTCGTTGATGTCGTCCGCGGGCGTGATCGCAAGCCCGCTCGATGCCAGCAGTGCCTTGCCCGCTTCGACATTGGTGCCTTCCAGGCGCACGATCACCGGCACCTTGACATCCACTTCCTTGACGGCCGCGATGATGCCCTCGGCGATCATGTCGCAGCGGACGATGCCGCCGAAAATGTTGACGAAGATCGCGCGCACGTCAGCGTCGCGCAGGATCAACTTGAACGCTTCGGTGACGCGTTCCTTGGTGGCGCCGCCGCCGACATCGAGGAAGTTGGCGGGCTCGCCGCCGTTGAGCTTGATCACGTCCATCGTCGCCATCGCAAGACCGGCGCCGTTGACCATGCAACCAATGTTGCCGTCCATGGTGACGTAGTTCAGGTCGTGCTGGCTGGCGAGCACTTCGGTCTCGTCTTCCTGGCGGATGTCGCGCATCGCCGCCAGTTCCGGATGACGGAAGGTGGCGTTGTCGTCGGAATTGATCTTGCCGTCGAGCACGGCGAGGTCGCCGTTATCGAGAATGGCCAGTGGATTGAGCTCCACCAGCGAGAAATCCTTTTCGTTGAACAGTTTGTACAGGCCGAGCATGATCTTCGTCAGCTGATTGACCTGCTTGGCGTTGAGACCCAGCGCGAAGCCCATGTCGCGGCACTGATATGGCTGCA
>JALYOU010000378.1 GCA_030856725.1 Pseudomonadota bacterium | reverse complement strand
TGCATTCGGTCGCGCCGCCGCGTGGCGGGCCTGATGCCTTGCCATGAATCATTCGACCAGCCCCGGGAACATAGCGGATCGCTGCCCGCACTTGATCGCCACCAGTAGGAGGCCATGCTGGCTCGATCAACCAGACAACTCCAATACCCGCAATTTTCCTCTCGCACGGCTCGCCGATGCCGGCCGTACAGCACTCTCCTGCCGGCCGGTTTCTGGATGGTCTGGGCGCTACCTTGCCGCGGCCGAAGGCGATCGTGGTCGCCTCGGCGCATTTCATCGGCGAACACCCGGGTGTCGGCGCCGCAGCGCTGCCCGCAACCGTGCACGACTTCGGCGGCTTTCCGGCGCACCTCTACGACATTGCCTATCCCGCTCCAGGCGAACCGGAGCTGGCCGAGGCCATCGCCCGCCGGCTCGGCGATGCAGGACTGCATGCGGAACTGCATCCCCACCACGGCATCGACCATAGGGTCTGGGTGCCACTGCGCCGCATGTACCCACACGCCGACATCCCGGTCGTACCTATCTCCGTGAATCCGACGGCAGACGCCGCACACCATTTCCGAGTTGGTCACGCACTGGCGACGTTGCGCGACGAAGGCGTGCTCGTGATCGGTTCCGGTGGTTTCGTGCACAACCTCGGCGAACTGGACTGGGGTCAGCCGGATGCACCGATGCCTGCCTGGGCCAGCGAATTCACCGCCTGGATGTGCGACCGGCTTGCACGCAACGACGTCGACGCCCTGCTCGACTGGGAACGGCAGGCGCCGAATCCGCGGCGGGCGCATCCAACCGTCGAGCACCTGATGCCTTTGTTCGTCGCCCTGGGCGCTGGCGGCGAAGCGCCGGGCGTACGCACGCTCCATCGCTCGCACGAATTCGGATCGCTGGCACTGGACGCCTTCGCATTCGACTGATCGCGGTACGCCGCGATGCCGGCAAGTGCTTGTCACGAAGCGAGGTTGCCGTCATCGTGCGCGCTTTCCGTACGTACGCGTATCGCGCATGACGCCAGCATCGCCCTACCCGCATCTGTTCGCGCCGCTCGACCTGGGTTTCACCAAGCTGCGCAATCGCGTGCTGATGGGCTCGATGCACACCGGTCTGGAAGACCATCGTCGTGATTTCCCAAAACTCGCCGCTTATTTCGCCGAGCGAGCTGCAGGCGGAGTGGGCCTGATCGTCACTGGCGGTTTTTCGCCGAACGTCGTCGGCTGGCTGAAACCGTTTGCCGGCAAATTGAGCTGGGCTTGGGAAACGACCAAGCATCGCCAAGTCACCCGCGCGGTGCACGAACACGATGCGAAGATCTGTCTTCAGCTGCTGCATGCCGGGCGCTATGCCTATCACCCCTTGTCGGTTTCGGCCTCTGCGCTGAAAGCGCCGATCAATCCATTCAAGCCGCGGCAGCTGAGCGCGCGTGGCGTGGAGCGGCAGATCGATGCCTTTGCCAATGCCGCGCGGCTTGCACGCGATAGCGGATACGACGGCGTCGAGATCATGGGTTCCGAAGGCTATCTGTTGAACCAGTTCACCGTTGCGCGGACCAACCAGCGCGAGGATGCGTGGGGCGGCAGCGTCGACAAGCGCATGCGCTTCGCCGTGGAGATCGTGCGCCGCGTCCGTGAAGCATGCGGGCCGGATTTCATCCTCATCTACCGTCTGTCGATGCTGGATCTGGTCGAAGGCGGATCGGACTGGAACGAAGTCATCACGCAGGCGAAAGCCGTCGAGGCGGCGGGCGCAACCATCATCAACACGGGCATCGGCTGGCACGAGGCGCGCATTCCGACGATTGCCACTTCTGTGCCGCGCGCGGCCTTCGCCGGCGTCACGGCCAAGCTGCGGCCGCATGTCGCCTTGCCGCTGGTCGCCACCAATCGCATCAACATGCCGGAAGTGGCCGAAGCGATCCTCGCGCAGGGCGGCGCGGATCTTGTATCGATGGCGCGGCCGCTGCTCGCCGATCCGGACTGGGCGAACAAAGCGCGCGCCGGCCGCAGCGCCGCGATCAACACCTGCATCGCATGCAACCAGGCGTGCCTGGACCATGTGTTTGAAAACAAGAAGGCCAGCTGTCTGGTCAACCCGCGCGCGTGCGCGGAAACCGAACTGAACTACACACAGGCCGGAACATCAAAACGCATCGCTGTGGTGGGAGCAGGCCCTGCCGGACTCGCCTGCGCGACCGTGGCTGCGCAGCGCGGCCATCGCGTCACGCTGTTCGATGCCGCAAACGAAATCGGCGGCCAGTTCAACCTCGCCAAGCGCATTCCGGGCAAGGAAGAGTTCTACGAGACCGTGCGTTATTTCCTGCACCGCATAGGCGAAACACAGGTCGAGCTGCAACTCGGGAAACGGGTCGATGCCGATGACCTGGGCGATTATGACGAGGTCGTCCTTGCCACCGGCGTGACGCCGCGCGAAGTTAACTTCCCCGGCTCAACCCATCCGCGCGTGCTCAGCTATCTCGATGTGCTGACCGGGCAGGTCGAAGTCGGTAAACGCGCCGCGATCATCGGTGCCGGCGGCATCGGGTTCGATGTCGCCGAATTCCTGTCGCACCCCGCGCGGCCCGACGACGGACGGCAGCCTGCCCTCGACACCCAGCACTGGATGGCCGAATGGGGCATCGATCCAAGCTTTGCATCACGCGGTGGCCTGGCCCCTGCCCGCCCGGAACCGTCGGTACGCGAGCTATGGTTGCTGCAGCGGAGTTCCGGCAAGCCGGGTGTGCGGCTGGGCAAGACCACCGGCTGGATCCATCGCGCAACGCTCAAGGCCAAGGGTGTGACGATGCTGGGCGGCGTGGAATACCTGGGTCTGGACGATGCGGGCCTGCGGATCCGCGTGGAAGGAGCCGAACGAATCCTGGCCGTCGATCACGTGGTGATCTGCGCTGGCCAGGAATCCAGGCGGGACCTGCTGCCCGCTCTGCAGTCCCGGATCGGCCGCGTGCATGTCATCGGTGGCGCAGATGTCGCCGTGGAACTCGATGCGAAGCGGGCGATCGCGCAAGGCAGCCGGCTGGCGTCGATCCTCTGAAAGTGTTGCGCTGCAACATTTACGACCGGTTTGGGATAAAAACTTCAATCTAATCAATGATTTCCTGAATCGACGTTCAGCCGCTGTTCGGTTATGTGCTAATACCGTGAGGCCACTTTTCCCTGACCTCTCTTCGTCAGGAACCGGCGCAGCCCGCAATTCCGCGAGCCTTGCGCCCGGGCAAAGGCGAGCCGCAGAGCCGCCGCCCTCCCCAGTACGCCATGCCTGTCGTGCAGCGACGCCCTTGAAGGCTTGTCGAAGTGCGCGGGCGCAACGGAGTAAGGAGTCTCATGAAACTCGCTTGGATTCTCTGGCTGTCGCAGATGCTGCCGCAACCCGCCGCCGATTCACTGTGTTTGAGCACCACGCTTTACCTGGAAGCCCGCGATCAGTCAGAACGCGGCCAGCAGGCCGTGGCCGAGGTGGCCCTGCGTCGCCGCGACAGCGGGCTGTGGGGCGATTCGATGTGCGACGTGGTCACGGCGCGCAAGCAGTTCGCGCCAAGCCTAGTGTCGCCGCAGATGCGGCTGAGCAATGGCGAGGCATGGGCCGAGGCCGTCACTGTCGCACTTGATGCCGAACGCAACTGGGCGCTGCCGCTGGATGAGCGCAAGGAAATCGTGCCCGGCGCCAGCCACTTCCTCGCACACGCCATTGCCAGCCCGAGCTGGCGCAACGCCTATCAGGTCGCGCGCATCGGCGACCACACCTTCCTCAAGGTGCAGACGTTGAAGGTGCAGAGAAGCAGAATGCACAAGGAAGCTTCCTAACCAGGAGCGTCATTCCGATGCAGGTGGGCGCGCTCCCTGACTGCCGAAGCTGTCATCGCGCGACCTTTAGCACTGAGCACAAGGCGCACTCGCCGTAACGATTCGTTCCACGCCATGCGATTGAGGACACTCAATCCCGGGCGCATGATTCGGGCTCCCCACGATGGAGCCACAACATGAAGCTTTATTACAGCCCGGGCGCGTGCTCGCTGGCCGACCACATTGCCCTGGAATGGATCGGCAAGCCGTACGAGGCCGAGCGCCTCAGCAAGGAACAGCGCAAGTCGCCCGAGTACCTGCGGATCAATCCCGCCGGCGCCGTCCCGGCCTTGCAGGAGGGCGACTGGGTCCTCACCCAGAACGCAGCCATCCTCA
>JALYOU010000317.1 GCA_030856725.1 Pseudomonadota bacterium | reverse complement strand
CCACGAAACTGCTGCGGCAGTTGCCTTTGAAGACCGAAGCGTTCGAGGTGCCGTTCGACAGCGATATCGATGCCCTGCTGCCCGCCGCGAGCGCGGCACTGCGGCGCGTTGACGGTGGCGCAGGCGTACTGGTGCTGACCGACCTGTACGGCGCCAGCCCCAGCAATCTCGCCGCGAAGCTCGCGCGGCTTGGCACGCCGGTAAGACGCGTGTCGGCGCTCAACCTGCCGATGCTGCTGCGGGTGATGAACTACGCCGACCTCGACCTTGACGAACTGCCCGCGATCGCCGCGGCAGGCGCGCGTAATGGCGTCATCCTCGACGATGCGTGAGCCACGACATGGTAGAGCGCCCCATGCTTTGCACAGATACCTGATGCTTGAACGAGACCATGCCTGAATGAGAGCGCCATGCTTGAACAAGAATTGATCGTCGCCAACCGGCTCGGCCTGCACGCACGCGCCACCGCCAAGCTGGTGCAGACACTGTCGTCGTTCCGCTGCAATTCCACGCTCACGGCAAAAGGCCGCGAGGTCAATGCCAAAAGCATCATGGGCGTGATGCTGCTCGCAGCTGGCCCCGGTACACCCGTGCTGCTGCGCGTCGATGGCGTGGACGAAGCCGAGGCGCTGGAAGCTGCGGCGGGATTGTTCGCGCGCCACTTCGACGAGGGCAGCTGATGCGGCAGGCCCTGCCAGGACATGGCGCCTCGCGCGGCAGCGCGCTAGGCCGCGCCCGGGTTCGGCTGCCACATGCACTTGATGTTGTAGAGGAACACATCACCGCGGAGGAGGTCGAGGCCGAACTCGCCGAATTGCACACCGCCATCGACACCGTGCGCGGCGAGATGCACGCGCTGCGCGAACGCCTGCACGGTGCACTGGCGCACGAGGTCGGTGAGTTCCTCGATCTGCACACCCTGCTGCTCGACGATCCCGAATTGTTGCAGGGTCTCGACGTACTGATCCGGACCGGCCTGTACAGCGCCAGCTACGCACTGCGCCTGCAACGCGACCGCCTTGCCGCCGTCTTCGCCGGCATGGAGGATGCGTACTTTCGCAGCCGCATCGAGGACATCGACCAGGTCATCGGCCGCATCCACGCCGCCCTGCATCGCCGCGATCACGACCTGCAGGGCGTCGCCGGCGAAATACTCGTCACCGACAACGTCGCGCCCGCGGAACTTGCGCAACTGCAATCGCAGGGGGTGATGGCGGTGGTGACATCGGCCGGCAGCGCCCTGTCGCACACCGCCATCCTCGCGCGCAGCCTGCACCTGCCGCTGGTGGTCGGCGCGGCGCTGGCGTTGCAGAAGATCAACGATGGCGACGTGTTGATGGTCGACGGCGGCAACGGCCTCATCGTGCTGGAACCGAACGCCACGGATCTGCGCACACATCGGTCGCGCACACGCGAGATCGCGCGCGAACGCAAGCAGCTGCACCGCCTGCGCCGCGAGCCGACGCGCACGCGCGACGGCATCGACATCAAGCTGTTCGCCAACGCCGAATCACGCGAGGACGTGGCCGAAGCGCACGCGCTGGGCGCGGCCGGCGTCGGTTTGTATCGCACCGAATTTCTGTTCCTGCAGCGCAACGAGCTACCGGACGAAGAAGAACAGTTCCACGCCTACCGCGATGTCGCGCTCGGCATGACGGGCCGCGCGGTGACGATCCGCACACTCGACCTCGGCGCCGACAAGGCCGACCGCACTGGCCTTGCGCTGACAGATGAACCCAACCCTGCGCTCGGCCTGCGCGGTGTGCGTCTGTCGCTCGCACGCTCGGATCTGTTCGAAACGCAGCTGCGCGCCATCGTGCGCGCGTCGGGTTATGGGCCGATGCGGGTACTGGTGCCGATGGTCAGCAGTCGCGAGGAAATCATGTCAGTGCGCGCGCTGCTGAAGAAAGTCACACGGGATCTGCGCAGCGAAGGCCATGAAATCGCCGAGCATCTGCCGCTCGGCGCGATGATCGAA
This sequence comes from Pseudomonadota bacterium, assembly GCA_030856725.1. Taxonomy (GTDB): domain Bacteria; phylum Pseudomonadota; class Gammaproteobacteria; order Xanthomonadales; family Xanthomonadaceae; genus JALYOU01. Next base: position 4,620 of record JALYOU010000317.1, on the reverse strand, counting down.
GTGCCGGCGGCGGCGATCGCACTGCCGACCTTCATCGGCGCCATCGATTTCCTGTCGATCGGCACCAACGACCTTGTGCAATACATGCTCGCCGCCGACCGCAACAATGAAGCCCTGGGCGACTTGTACACGCCGCTGCACCCGGCGCTGCTGCGCCTGTTGAGGAGCGTGATCCGCACCGCCGGCGCGCGCGGCAAACCCGTCGCGGTCTGCGGCGAAATGGCAGGCGATGCGTTGTTTGCCCCTTTGCTGCTCGCCTTGGGTCTCAACGAATTCAGCCTGCACCCGGCGACCCTGCTGGAAGTGCGGCGCGCCATACGCGATTGCGACCATGCCCAGTTGCGTGCGCGTGCTCCTGCGCTGTTGCGCGCGCGCGATCGGGCATCGATCGAGCAATGGCTCTCGCAACCCGTCCTGTAGGAGCGCCTGCTAGGCGCGACCGGCCTGCAGGTAAAGCCTGACGCGCCCAAGAAGCGCTCCTGCAACGCTGGCGCGCTGGGCAATTCCTCGATCGCACGCGATAATGCGCGCATGAACACCTGACCCTGTCGCGTCCGTTTGGTCGTGACCGCCATCGGAACTCCGTAATGGCCGAAGCCCCCCGCCACGACAAGACCTCGCGCCAATTGCGTCTGCTTTCGGATGCGCTGGACAGCGGCCGTCTCGGTCCGGTGCGGCGGCTGGTCAATACGCTATCGCCAGCCGAAATCGGCAACCTCCTCGAATCGCTTCCGCATGGCAAACGCGTCGTGGTATGGGGGCTGGTCGATCCCGAGGACGACGGCGAAGTGCTGGTACACGTCGGCGACGAAGTGCGCGAAAGCCTGCTGGCCGACATGGACACCGACGAGATCATCGCGGCTGTCGAAGACCTCGACATCGACGATCTCGCCGATCTCGTGGAGGACCTGCCCGACACGGTCATCGACGAAGTGCTCAAGTCGATGGACCGCGAGAACCGCGAGCGCCTGGAACAGGTGCTGTCCTACGATGAGGACACCGCCGGCCGCCTGATGAATCCCGATGTGGTGACGGTCCGCGCCGACACCACGCTCGATGTCGTGCTGCGCTACCTGCGCCTGCGCGGCGAACTGCCGGACCACACCGATCACCTGTACGTTGTCAGCCGGCGCCACCAGTACCTCGGTCGCATCGCGGTGCAGGCATTGCTGACCAACGATGCGTCCACGCCGATCAACCGGTTGCTCGACGACGAACAACCGGCCATCGACGTGGACGAATCTGCCGAGGAAGTCGCGCGCCAGTTTTCCGATCACGACTGGATCAGCGCTCCGGTCGTCGACGACAACAACATCCTGCTAGGCCGCATCACCATCGACGACGTGGTCGACATCATCCGCGAGCAGGCCGAGCACCAGGCGCTGAGTGCCGCCGGTCTCGACGAGGACGACGACATGTTCAGCCCCGTGCCGCGCGCGTTCCGCCGGCGCGTGACCTGGCTCGGCATCAATCTCGCCACGGCGTTCCTCGCATCGTCGGTGGTCGGTCGCTTCGAGGGCACCATCGAAAAACTGGTCGCGCTAGCGGTGCTGATGCCGATCGTCGCCGGCATGGGCGGCAACGCCGGCACGCAGGTGCTGGCACTGATGGTGCGCGGCCTCGCACTGGGCCAAGTCGGCGCGTCCAACGTCATGGTGTTGCTGTGGAAGGAGTTGCGCGTCGCACTGTTGAACGGGCTGACACTGGGGCTCGTACTCGGCATCGTCGTATGGCTGTGGTTCCGCGATCCGGCGTTGTCGGTAGTGATCGGCTCCGCACTCACCATCAACCTGCTGTTCGCCGCGAGCGCGGGCGTGCTGGTACCACTCACGCTGAAACGTCTCGGCTTCGATCCGGCCCTCGCGGGTGGCGTCATCCTGACGACCGTCACCGACACGATGGGTTTTCTCGTGTTCCTGGGCTTGGCGACGCTGGTACTGCTGCCTTGACGTTGTCACGGAGTACGCCGCTCTTCGAGGAGCGGCTTTAGCCGCGAGCTGTTGTTCACAACCGGTCCACAAAAAGCTCGCGACTGAAGTCGCTCCTACGCCCCGAAGGAAGTCCCCTTGGGGGGCGAAGAGCGCGCATGCAAACCTGGTGACCACTGGATCCGAGAGCATCCGGTGCTACGGTTTTACGTTCAGGCCAACAATGCTTCCAGCACCGCCATACGCACCGCAACCCCATTGGCGACTTGTCTGAGAATCTGCGACTGCGTTCCGTCGGCGACGGCATCATCGATCTCCACGCCACGATTCATCGGTCCCGGGTGCAACACCACCGCATCCGCCTGTGCGCGACGCAGGCGCGTCTCGGTCAGTCCGTAAACGTGGTGGTAATCCTCCAGCGACGCGACCAGACCTTCTTCCATGCGCTCACGTTGCAGGCGCAACATCATCACCGCATCCACGTCGTCGAGCGCGGCGTCGAGATCATGGGTGATGGTGCAACCGTCAAGCGTGGCATCGTCCGGCAATAACGATCGCGGCCCGCAGACACGAATCTCGCCAGCACCCAGCGTGCGCAGTGCATGCAGGTCGGAGCGTGCAACGCGCGAATGCTTGACGTCGCCCACGATAAGCACCTTCAATGCCGAAAAGTCGCGACCTTTCGCCTGACTGAGCGTCAGCATATCCAGCAAACCCTGTGTCGGATGCGCGCTGCGGCCGTCGCCGGCATTGACCAAAGATGTTCCATCATCCGCGGCTTGCGCCAAAGCCGCGACGGCACCATCGTCGCGGTGCCGCACCACAAAGGCATGCACACCCATCGCCTCGATGTTCTTCAGCGTGTCGCGCGCGGTTTCGCCTTTCGTCGTGGATGACGTGGCTGCGTCGAAATTCAACAGGTCCGCGCCCAGCCGCTGCGCGGCGCGCTGGAAGCTCAATCGCGTGCGCGTGGAAGGCTCGAAGAACAACGTGCAGATCGCCTTGCCGGCGAGGCGAGAGCGGTCGTCATGGCCATCGGCGAAATACTGCGCGCGGTCGAGCAATGCGATGAGCATTTCTCGCGGCAGGCCCTCAAGTGTCAGCAGATGGCGCAGATGATGTGTCGGCATGCAGCATCCAGTGTTTTTAACCTTCTCCCCTCGGGAGAAGGTGGCGCGCAGCGCCGGATGGGGGCGGGAAGAATGACGTGCCATGGAATGATCACCAAGACCTGAGCGTCCACGCCCTCATCCGCCCTCCCCGGCCTTCGTGCACAGCGCTCAGGCGTTCAGTGCTGCGCGAGCCAGTGGCTCGCAAGCGCAGCCCTTCACCCATTGGGAGAAGGAACAACATCAAATCGCCACCGCGTCCTGCGGCGAGGCCAGCCACCGCTCCACGATCACCGCCGCCGCCACCGCATCCAGCGCCGCCGCATCGCGGCGCTTCTTGCGGCCTTGCGCACGATCCACCGCGAAACGCTGCGCCGCCTCGATCGAACTGGCGCGCTCGTCCATCAGCACCACTGGCAATTGATAACGCGTGTACAGTTCGTGCGCGAAAGCATGCGCGCGCTTGCGGATGGGTTGGTCGCCGCCATCAAGCGTCATCGGATCGCCGACCACGAACCCATCTGGTCGCCACTCCTTGTGCAGGCGGTCGATCGCCTGCCAATCGGTCTGCTCGCCATGCACGTCGATCACCGCCAGCGCGCGCGCGCCATGGCTGAACGCGCTACCGACCGCCACCCCAATGCGCCGCGCGCCGACATCGAAGCCGAGCACCGTGCCTTCCGTCTTGATGGCGCCCGGCGTCATGCGTGCCCGCTGTAGTCGGCGATGTGCATCAGGTCCACGCCGATCAGCCCTGCGGCCGCTTCCCAGCGCTGCTCCAGCGGCAACTCGAAGAACACTGCCGGATCCGCCGCCACCGTGAGCCAGGTGTTCTCCACCAGTTCGTATTCCAGTTGCCCCGCGCCCCAACCCGCGCACCCCAGCGCGACCACCGCCTGCGCTGGACCCTTGCCCTCGGCCATGGCGATCAGGATGTCGCGCGACGTGGTCAGCGACAGGTTGTCGGCGATCACTAGCGTGGAATCCCACCCGCTGCCGCCATCGTGCAGCACGAATCCGCGTTCCGGGTGCACCGGGCCGCCGGCCAGGACCACCTGCTCGCGCAACACGTCGTTTTCGGTACCGATCTGCATCTGCTCGAACACTTCGCCCAGCGTGTACTCGGATGCGCGATTGACCACGATGCCCATCGCGCCCTCCTCGTCGTGCTGGCAGATCAGCGCAACTGCGCGCGAGAAGTTGGGATCGGCCAACGAGGGCAGCGCGATCAGCAGCTGGTTGGCAAGTGGCGTGGCGGCTTCGGACATGGGGGCATTCTATCGCGCGACCCGCGTTCGCCTGTAAGGCGCATGATGCTTTTCCGCCGCGAGGGGACCGACTCGTCCGGGAGTCCTGCGACGTTCCGGGATACTGTGCGGTGCCCGTTCACACAACGTCTGGCGACTGTTGGCCATCATGTGCGGCCACGGTGGATGGATCGACATTCTGGTGTCGGCCATGGTCGCCTCATAAAGGCCGCGAGACGATTCTGCATGCCAACAACCGCGACGCGCAGCTCATGGGACAAATGGCGCCTTCCGATTCTGGTTGCGACCATCGTTGTGATTGTGGTGGTGCCGTAC
>JALYOU010000246.1 GCA_030856725.1 Pseudomonadota bacterium | reverse complement strand
CTGCCGCATGGGCAGGCGTCTTACAGGATCAAGCGTGCGCCATCCAGGCTTCGATCTCATCGGCACTACGCGCCAGATTGTCCGTCAGCACCTTGTGTCCGTCGCGCGTGACCAGTACATCATCCTCGGTACGTATGCCGATGCCGCGCCACTTCGCGTGGACCGACGTGTCCTCGGGAGACACATACAACCCCGGCTCGATGGTGAACACCATGCCCGGTTCCAGCAGACGCGATTCGCCATCGATACGGTATTCGCCGACGTCATGCACATCCAGTCCGAGCCAGTGCCCGGTCTTGTGCCGGTAGAAGCGTTTGTAGCCGCCCTCCGCGATGTTTTTTTCCAGCCGGCCTTTCAAGAGCCCTAACTGCAGCAATCCTTCGGTCAAGGTTTCAACCGCGGCGTTGTGCCCGGCTTCATATGCGACACCCGGTTTGGCTTGCGACAACGCGGCAGTTTGCGCCGCGCCGACCAGATCGTGCAGCGCACGTTGCTCCTTGTTGAATCGGCCGTTGACCGGGAACGTGCGCGTGATGTCCGCGGCATAGCCGCGATATTCCGCACCGGCATCGATCAGCACCAGATCGCCGTCCTTCGCCTGTGCGGCGTTGGCGATGTAATGCAGCACGCAGGCGTTCGCGCCCGCGCCGACGATGCTGCTGTAGGCCGGACACGCATCGTGGCTGCGGAACACCTTCTCGATTTCCGCCTGCAACTCGTATTCGCGCACGCCCGGCCGCGCCGCGTGCATGGCGGTCTGGTGCGCGAGCACGCTGATGTCGGCGGCGCGCTGCATCAGCTTGAGCTCGTCCTTGTCCTTGAACAGACGCAATTCGTCGAGCAGATGTCCGAGCTCGAGGAATTCGTGCGGTGGCTGCGCGCCCTGTCGCGCCTGCGCGCGCACGCGGTTGAGCCAGCCGATCAGTTTCAGGTCGAAGTCCGTGTCGCGGCCGAAGTGGTAATACACGCGTCTGCGGCCTTCGAGCAGGCCGGGCAGTATCTCGTCGAGATCGGCGATCGGATACGCATCATCCATCGCGAATGTTTCCACCGCGCCCTCCGGTCCGGCGCGCGGTCCGTCCCAGCCCTCCCGGTCCGGATCGCGCTCGCGGCAGAACAGCAGGCTCTCGCCATGCGTGCGTCCCGGCACCAGTACGAGCACGGCTTCGGGTTCGGCAAAACCGGTGAGATACAGCAGGTCGGAATCCTGCCGGTACGGATAATGCGTGTCGCGACTGCGGATGCGTTCCTGCGCCGCCGGCAACACCAGGATCGCATCCTCGCCCGCGATGCGCATGAGTTGCTTGCGGCGGCGGGCGTACATGGGAGGAGAGATGCCGATGATGGGTTTCATGCTGTACCGAAAACGCTCAACGATTGAAATTCACCGATTTCATTACCAGCGGCTACCAGGAAAACTCAATTCAAGCGCTGCCGATGCCGCGGCCCCATGACGCAATCGCCGTGCAGCAGCAGCACCGCCACGCGCACGAATTCCTCGATCTCGGCATACGCGGCTTCATCCTCGTCATCGCCATCGTCCTGCGCGGATGCCGCCGCCAGGTTGGCGATATCGGCCAGCGCTTCACGCCCTTCTTCCGATAACGGCGGATCGCCGCCGGCCGCCAGCCCGAAGCCGCCAAGAAAACCGCGACACCAGTCGAACAGCGCATTGCTGCGCTCGGACAGCGACGCATCGTCGTCCGGCAGCAACAACTCAAAACCGAAATCGCGATCCGTGAACTGTTCTGCGCTCGACTGCCTAAGCTGATCGAGTTCGCCATCTGGAGAAGGCGCTGGTAAAGCGTCATCGGCGAAGACGTTGTTCAGCCAACGGGCATCGTCGCTGCCGCCGCCCGCCAACCAACCGCAGAGCGCGCCGTGCACTTCCGAAGGCGTGGCGGCCAGGCCCGAGGCACGCGCGGCGGCGTCGATGTCGAACCAGGAGGGCAATTGCGCATTCGGCACGATGGGACGCCTTGGAAATCAGGCCTTCAGTGTACCAATGCGGTTGTTGGCGGCGCAGCCATCCGCCTACACTGCGGCACCGGTTCATCCAGGGGTCCATGCAACTTGATCGGTCCTCGCTTGTTGCGATGTGTTGCACACCGCACCGGATCGACGCGGCGGGCGCGGCCGTGGGCGTGGCTGATCGCTTGGCCAGCGTGTCTCGGACCCGCGTGGGCCGCATCCGCGGGATCAGCACAGCAAACCTGGATGCATCCCCTGGCACTTGCCGGCTACGTGCTTCTGCTGGGCATGCTGGTGCTGTCGGTGGCGCGTTACTACGAAGCGCGCAAGCGCATGCATCAGCGGTATTTCGATCAGATCCGCGAACGCGAGGAGCGGTTGAAGGTGGCGTTGTGGGCGTCCGAGGAAGTCTTCTGGGACTACGACCTCAAAACTGGTTCGATGCACCGGATGAGCGTGGAGGAAGAATCCAGCGACAGCGACATCAATCTTTCCAGCGACACCGCGCCGGATCACCAGATACATCCCGACGACCTGCCGCTGGTACGCGAACGCATGCGCGCGCACAGCCACGGACATGTGCCGTTTTTCCTTTCCGAACACCGCACGCGCGCGGCCGATGGCGAGTGGGCTTGGGTCCGCGCGCGCGGCCGCGTGGTCGAACGCGATGAGAACGGGCACGCATTACGCGTGGCCGGCACCGCGCGCGATATCACCGCGTACCGCAGCGAAACACGCGACCGGCGCATCGCCAGCGAAGTACTTCACAGCATGACCGAAGCGGTGTGCGTGTTCGATAGCGCATTCCAGTTCACCTCCGTCAACACCGCATTCCAACGCATGTCCGGTTATGCCGAGGGCGATCTGCTGGGAAAATCCACCGCGCTGCTCAACAACGTGCGACATGAGGCGGAGTTTTATGGGGAACTCCGCAAAATGCTGGCAGCAGAAGGCCATTGGTCGGGCGAGATGTGGCAGCAGCGCAAGGATGGTTCGGAGTTCCTGTCGAGTGTGGAGTTCACCGTGATCCGCGATGCATCGGGCCAACCCGAGCATTTCGTAGCCGTGCTCAGCGATGTCACGGACCGCAAGCGCGCCGAGCAGGAGCTGCGCTTCCTCGCCAATTACGACACATTGACCAATCTTCCCAATCGCACGCTGCTGTCCGAGCGTCTGTCGCAGGCCATCGTCCTTGCGCGCCGCAACGACAGCAAGGTGGCGGTGTTGTTCCTGGACCTTGACCGCTTCAAGGACATCAACGATTCGCTGGGCCACGCGGCGGGTGATCGCATCCTGCGCGCCGCGGCCGCGCGACTGCGCGAAGTGGCGCCGCCCGAAGCCACCGTGGCGCGACTGAGCGGCGACGAGTTCACCATCGTGCTCGAGCATGTTGACGATCCGCGACAGGCCGACAAGCTTGCACAAAACATCATCGCTGCCTTTGATGCACCGTTGGCGATGGAGAATCGCCGTGACATCGTAATTTCTCCCACCATCGGCATCAGCCTGTATCCCGACCACGGTCAGGTACCGACCGACCTGCTCAAGCACGCCGATACGGCGATGTACCAGGCCAAGGCGGCTGGACGGCATACCTTCCTGCGCTACACCGACCAGATGGAGTCCGACCTGCGCCAGCGCGCGACGCTGTCCGGCGCGCTGCGCAAGGTGCTTGAAAATGGCGAACTGCGCTTGGTCTTCCAGCCGCGCGTGTCGCTGCGCACGGACAAAATCACCGGTGTCGAAGCACTCCTGCGATGGGAACACCCGCAGCTTGGCGACATTCCGCCGGACCTTTTCATTCCGCTGGCCGAAGAGAGCGGCATGATCCTTGCCATCGGCGAATGGGTGCTCCGCGAGGCCTGCGCCACGCTCAAGCGCTGGCGCCAGCACGGGATGGATCTGCTGGTGATGTCGGTCAACGTCTCGGCGTTGCAGCTGTTGCGCGGCGACCTTCCGCAACTGGTGGCGCGACTGCTGGAAGAGTCGGAGATCCCCGCCGACCAGCTCGAGATCGAGCTCACCGAAAGCGTGGTGATGGCCAACGCCGAACACACCGCCGTGTCCTTGCACAGGCTGCGCGCGCTCGGCGTGCGGCTCGCCGTGGACGACTTCGGTACCGGCTATTCGTCATTGGCTTACCTCAAGCGCCTGCCGATCACCACGTTGAAGATCGACAAGGCGTTCATTGACGAAATCCAGGACAACGCCGATGACCAGGCCATCACCACGTCGATCATCGCCATGGCGCGCTCGCTGGGACTGACCGTGATCGCCGAGGGTGTCGAACACCAGGCGCAGACCGATTTCCTGCAGGCGCATCACTGCGATGAGGTACAGGGATACTGGCTGTCGCCGCCCCTGGATCCGTACCGGTGCCTCTCGTTCCTGCGCAGCCACGTGCCACGGGCCGATGGGTCGGCCTAGACACCATCTTGGACCTTGGTTTCGCGGCGGGATTCTGGGCAGCTTGACCCCCAAGGCGTCGGTGCTATCGTGCCGCTCATGGAACATCACGCGGATGCCATCACCCAGTTGCGCGCCTTTGCCGAGCGTATCGACCTGCTGGCTGCGCATGCGCAGCGCCTGAGCGAAGAGAACCGCAGCCTGCGTGCGCAGCAGGAGCAACTGGTCGGCGAGCGTTCGCAGTTGCTGGCAAAAAATGAACAGGCGCGCTCGCGCGTCGAGGCGATGATCACCCGGCTCAAGTCGCTGGAACAGCACACATGAGCACGCGTCCATGAGCAATAGCGAGCCGGTCAACGTGCAGGTGCTCGATCGTGAATACACGGTCGGCGTGGAGCCCGACGGCAAGGACAGCCTGATTGCGGCGGCGAAACTGCTTGACAAAAAAATGCGCGAAATCCGCGGTAGTAATCGCATGGCCGCGGTGGATCGTGTGGCCGTGCTGGCGGCCCTGAATCTTGCGCATGAACTGCAACAACTCCGCCATGACAACGACCAGCGCGACCGCGAACTCACGCGCACTCTCGCCGACCTGCAGCGCAAGCTCGATGGCGTGCTCGACCCGGCGCCACGCTGAACCGTGCGTCACATTGAACTGCTACACGCTGAATATTTCATGTGCGCTGCCGGCGGCGTTCCGACGAATGGACTTTGCATCCGCAATCCGCTCGCTATACTGCAATCGCCTCCTCTGCCGTGTTTGACGGCTTGCGCAAACATTCGCCTTGTCCCTTAAGAACGACATTGGGATCGCAGCGGAAATCCAGCGTGCAAGTCCGCCTTGTTGCGGAAAGCCCAAGGGTCTCCAAGCGCTCCCACTTGAACCCCGGGTTCAAGGTCGTTTCGCACGCATCGACATGGCGGAGGATGCATTTATGCGCTGCTCTCGTATGTGCTGCCTTCGCAAGAACCCGCACATCCATGTGCGGACTATCCAAGGAAAAGCTGCGATTCCATCGCAGCAGCCCGCACAGACACCATGCGCGGACTCTTCAAGGAAACCTGCGAATTTCCTTGCAACCTTCCGCGCATCAAGCGTGCGGACGCTTCAGCAGCAGCGCAAATCGCCGCCATCGCAGCACGTGCCAGTTTTGCATCAAGCATGATGGCTGTTGATCGCACGGCGTTACGCCGCGAATTGCGGGAACGCCGCAGAGCCCTGCCCCCTGCCCAGCGCATGGCCGCCGCCGAAGCGATCGCGGACCGTCTGTTTGCCCTTCCTTTCGCACCTGCCGAAGGTTACGCCGCCGGCTATTGGGCGCTGGACGGCGAGATCGCGCTGCACGCCTGGCAACTGCGCCTGCCGCCTGCGGTGGTCTATTGCCTGCCCGTTCTGCACGAAGACCAGCGATTGCGTTTCGCGCCTTGGCGTCCCGGCGATGCACTGGCCGCCAACCGATACGGGATTCCGGAGCCCGATGTCGCCACCACGTCGCTGCTGGACGCCGCCGCGATGCAGTTCGTCGCTGTGCCTTTGGTTGGTTTCGATGCGTCGGGCCAGCGGCTCGGCATGGGCGGCGGCTGGTACGATCGCACGTTCGCATTTCGCCACGATGTGCCCGCGCCACCATGGCTGGCTGGCGTCGCATTTTCCACACAGCGCATCGACGCGCTGGCACCGCAAACGTGGGACGTGCGCATGGATGCCATCTGCACCGAATCCGATTCCTTCCTCGTCGACACGCAAACCGCATGAGCACACGCAAGCACTATTGGCTGATGAAATCCGAGCCCGATGATTTTTCCATCGACCATCTGCAGCGCGTCGGCACCGAGCCGTGGAGTGGCGTGCGGAATTTCCAGGCACGCAATTTCATTCGCAGCATGCACGTCGGCGATGGCGTGCTGTTCTATCACTCAAGCACTGAGGTGCCTGGCATCTACGGCATTGCCGAAGTCGTGAGCGAGCCGTATCCGGATCCCACGCAGTACGACAAGAAATCCAAGTACTTCGACGAGAAATCCACCCGCGAAACGCCGCGCTGGTACCTGGTCGATGTCGGTTTCGTGCGCAGACTCAAGCGTGGCATATCGCTGGCAGAAATTCGCGAACACGCCCAAGCGCTGGGCGAAGACTTTGCACTGATCCGTCGCGGCACCCGTTTATCCGTACTACCGGTCACGGCTGCGCAGTGGAAGACCCTTTTGTCCCTCGAATAAGCCGGACTCCCAACGAGATGAGCGAAGCCAAACGCCTGGCCGGCGAGAAAGCCCTCGAGTACGTCGAAGACGGCATGATCGTCGGCGTCGGCACCGGCTCCACCGTCGCCTACTTCATCGATGCGCTGGGCAGAATCAAGCATCGCATCGCCGGCGCGGTATCGAGTTCCGAACAGAGCACGCAACGCCTGCAGGCGCACGGCATTGAAATCCTCGACCTCAACCATGCCGGCCCGATCCCGCTGTACGTCGACGGTGCCGACGAATGCGATCCGCACCGGCGGCTCATCAAGGGCGGCGGCGCGGCATTGACGCGCGAAAAAATCATCGCCGAAGCCAGCAAAATGTTTGTCTGCATCATCGACCCGGCCAAGCGCGTGGACGTGCTCGGCAAATTCCCGTTGCCTGTCGAAGTGATTCCGATTGCCCGCAGCCTCGTGGCCCGCCGCATTGTCGCGTTGACCGGTGGCCAGCCCGTCTGGCGCGAGGGCGTGACCACTGACAACGGCAACTGGGTGCTGGATGTGCATGGCCTGTCGATCACCGATCCCGTGGCGCTGGAACGGGAACTCAATCAAGTGCCGGGCGTCGTCAGTGTCGGCCTGTTCGCGCAACGGCCAGCGGATGTGGTGATCGTGGGCGGTACCGGTTCGGATAATTCCAGGCGATCTTGATTCGTCGCTGCCGACAGGCCAAAGATAGCGTAGAGAGCTGCAAGCGATCACCTGTTCGCGCTCGACCTACGTCTATTTTTTTAAACTGGCCCGCTCATCAAAAAATCTGTAACGCATTGATTTTAAAGAATCTCTTTCACTGAGATTCGCCAGCAGCATACTGGTTCGCCCGGCTGGAGCCGTCGTGACACTGCGCTGCCTGTTCGTCGATTTCAATTCGTATTTCGCTTCGGTGGAGCAGTACGACGAGCCGCGATTGCGCGGCCGTCCGATCGGCGTGGTGCCGGTGATGGCGGCGACCACCTGCTGCATCGCCGCCAGCAGCGAAGCAAAAGCCTTCGGTGTCAAGACCGGCACTGCGGTGTGGGAAGCGTATGAACGCTGCCCGGACATCATGATCGTGGAAGCGCGGCCGGCGCGTTATGTCGAAATGCATCATCTGTTGATGCAGGCGATCGAAGACTGCATCCCGCACGACAAGGCCGATTCGATCGACGAGGTGGCGTGCTGGCTGATGGGCCGCGAGCGCCAGCGCGACAATGCCATCACTATCGCAGGCAACATCAAGC
>JALYOU010000242.1 GCA_030856725.1 Pseudomonadota bacterium | reverse complement strand
GTCCTTGCTGCCTTCCGACAAGCGGAACTTGAGGTTGAGGCCGTCGCGCGAATCGGCGGCGCGCAGTGCTTCCTCCATCTCGATCTTGCCTTCCTTGTGCATCCGGTACAGGCACTGGTCGAAGGATTCCATGCCTTCCTCCAGCGATTCTTCCATTGCCTGCTTGATCTCGTGGATCTGCCCGCGTCGCATCAGGTCGCGGATCATCGGCGTGTTGATCAGCACTTCCGCGGCAGGCAGGCGGCGCCCGTCCGTACCGGTGACAAGGCGTTGCGACACCACGGCCTTCAGATTCAGGGCCAGATTCATCAGCACGTTCTTGTGCGCGGTTTCCGGGAAGAAATTGAGAATGCGTTCAAGCGTCTGGTCGGCGTTATTGGAGTGCAGCGTCGCCAAGCAGATGTGACCGGTTTCGGCGAAGGCGATGGCCGCTTCCATGGTTGTTGCGTCGAGGATTTCGCCGATCAGGATCACGTCCGGCGCTTCACGCATCGCGTTCTTCAGCGCGTTGTGGAAACCGTGCGTGTCGAGGCCCACCTCGCGCTGGTTGACGATGGATTTCTTGTGCCGGTGCAGGTACTCGATCGGATCCTCGATGGTGAGGATGTGCCCGGAACTGGTGCTGTTTCGGTGGTCGATCATCGAAGCCAGCGTGGTCGACTTGCCCGAGCCCGTGGAACCCACGATCAGCACCAGCCCGCGCGGGGCCATGATGATGTCCTTGAGCACCTGCGGCAGCTGCAGCTCCTCGATGGTCGGGATCACGCTGCGGATCGCACGGATCACCATGCCCAGTTCGCCGCGCTGCTTGAACACGTTGACGCGGAAGCGGCCGGTGTCGGCCAACGCCAGCGCCATGTTGAGTTCCAGGTCACGCTCGAACGAGGCGACCTGGCCTTCTTCCATCAACGAATACGCGATCTTCTTGACCATGCCGGGCGGCAGGCCGGTGTTGCCGAGTGGATACAGCTTGCCTTCGATCTTGATGTAGATCGGCGCGCCGGTCGTCAGGAACATGTCCGACGCGTTTTTTTCCGTCATCAGCTTGAGGAAGTAGCCAATGTCCATACGCAGATCCCCGGTTCAGCAACGCCCATTGCATGCGCGTCGCGGGCTACACACAATGAACGCGTCGTCCTCAACGCAGAGGCCATCCATGTCTTCCAGCTTCGCACAAATCCGCGGCGGGCTGCTTGTCGCGGTTCTCAGTTGCGGCCTCGCGGCCTGCGCCACTTTGCCGCCGCCGACTGCTGAACTGTCCGCAGCGCAGCAGGCAGTGTCGCGCGCCGGCCAGGCCGATGCCGATCAGTACGCGGCCCAGGACCTGTCCGCCGCGCGGGCTGAACTGGCCCAGGCCCAGGCGGCGATGGCCAATGGCCGCCTGGACGATGCGCGGCGTTTCGCCGTGGCCGCCGCAGCCGACGCCGACTTGGCCCATGCCCGCAGCCGCGAGGCATCACTCAACCATGAACTGGCACAGCGGCGCTCGGAAATCGCCGAGCTGCGCCGTCGTCTTGGCATGGAGGGCGGCCAATGAAACTTGCTCTTTCCCTGCTGGGATGGGCTACCGCGTTGCTGCTTGCTATGCCAACGTCCGCACACGCGCAGCAACCGCCCGCCGCTGACAACCTGGCGCTCCTCAATCAGAGACTGCTCACGCTCGACGCGGACACGCGCACCAGCGGCCTGGCGTCCTATGAACGCCTCCAAGCGAGGCAGGCGATCGACGTGCTGGCCGCCGCCCGCAGCCGCGACCAGGGCAGCGCGTTGTACGTCGCCGAACGCCGCGTCGAAACCGCCGAGATCGCCGCGCGCACGGAAGCGGCGCGACGTGAGATCGAGCGGTTGGATCGGGAGCGCAGCGAGCTGCTGGTCGAAGCCAGCCGCCGCGACGCAGAGCTTGCGCGCCAGGAAGCCGAACGCTTGCGCACCGAAGCGCAGATCCAGTTGGAGGAAGCCACCCGCCTGCGCCAAGCCGCCGAGCAGGAAACTTTGCTGCGGCAGGAAGCCGAAGGCGTGCTGGATGACGTGGCCGGCGACCAGGCCGCCAAACTCAAGGCGGCGCGTGCACGCGAGGCCGAGTTGGCGAAAAAGGAAGCGGAATTGCTGAAGGCCAGTGGTGGAAAACCTGCGGCAAAGCCAAAGCGCCAGCCTTAGTCATGTGGGAACAATCTACGTGCAGTCGCCAGCAGGCCAAGGCATGCTAAATATCTGTTTTAAATCAGCCTGTTAGGATCGCGTGAACGCCGGTGCAACACCTTTACATTCAGATTTTCTGCAATCAAACGCACCCGAATCAAGTACTTGCAACATCCGCTTGCCGCCTCCGGATCGGAGGAGTAGGGTCGGTTATCCGGACGACTTCCACCCGTTCGGCCAGAGCCCAGACGATGACGCACGTACCAGATCCCCAGGAGCAAGCTGCCGGACACGACGTCCGGACAGACGCTCGGGATCGCGACGTACGTAACGCATCACTGGTTGATCCGCTCCCCCGTAACGCCCCGTGCCACTCCCGGCCGGGGCGTTTGCATTTGTGCTGAAGGAGGCGTCCATGTTCGAAGAGCAGTCGCAAAACGATATCGAGGCAATGATGAAAGGCAACCCCGAATTCCGGCAGCTGTACCAGCGCCACAAGGAACTCGACAAGAAGGTGCTCGACGCCGAACTCGGCGTGTTGCCGATCGACGACACCCTGCTTGCCCAGATGAAGCGCGAAAAACTCCACGCCAAGGATCGCCTCACCCGGCTTTACCAAGACCAGCACTACCAGGCCCAGCACTGATTGACTCAACTGCCGCGGGCGGCGATGGCCACCTCGTCGGCCGTCGCCGCCCGCGTCATTGACC
>JALYOU010000235.1 GCA_030856725.1 Pseudomonadota bacterium | reverse complement strand
CGGCGACGATCTGGAGCCTGGTGAAACTCTGCAGGCAGTTCAGGCCTGACGTGTTCGTCGCGCATGGTTTCAGCGAGCACCTGTGGGGGCGTTATGCGGGCCTGCTGGCGAAGGTGCCGCACCTGGTGCACGTCGAGCACAACACGCGCGAGCGCTACACGCGCTGGCGGCTGCGGCAGACGCGCTGGCTGGCGCAGCGCACGTCGCGCATCGTCGGTTGCTCCGAAGGCGTGCGCTTGCGGCTGCTGGAATTGGGCATGCCCGCCGATCGCACCATCGCCATTCCCAACGGCATCAACCTGCAACCGTATGCCGATGCGCAGGCATATCCCCTCGAATCGCGCGAGGCGGGCATCGTCATGACTGCGCGTTTTTCCAAACAGAAGGACCACGCGACGCTCGTGCGCGCGCTCGCCCTGCTGCGCGAGCGCGGATTGCGCCCGCCGTTGTTGTTCGCGGGCGGCGGAAAGGCGGTGCACCGGCAGCCGGTCGAAACTCTCGTCCAGCAGCTTGGCCTGGACGATCAGGTGCAGTTCGTCGGCCTGTGCCGCGATGTGCCCAGTTTGCTGATGCGTCATCAGTTTTTCGTGCTCAGCACGCACTACGAAGGCATGCCGCTGGCACTGATCGAAGGCATGGCGGCGGGGTGCGCGGTGATTGGCAGCGCGGTGCCGGGCGTGCGTGAGGTGATTGCGGACGACGTGGATGGACGGCTGGTTGCGGAGAACGATCCCGTTGCGCTCGCAGATGCATTGGAAACCTTGCTGACCCGACCCGAGGAAGCCGCGCGCCTCGGCGCGGCTGCGCGCGCGGTTGCGGTGGCGCGGCATGGCCGTGAATTGATGAATCAGCGTTACGAGGGCCTATTTATGTCGCTAGCTCGTAAATGAAGTGCATGACGGTGGGCCAAGGCCCCCTACGGAGGTGCGTGTTTCTGTTCCCACGCCCATGCGTGCGCCACGATCGTGTCGAGGTCCGGGTAGCGCGGCGTCCATAGCAATGACGTTCGCGCCAGGCTGGCATCGGCCACCAGCGTTGGCGGATCGCCGGCCCGGCGTTCGCCTTGCACGACGGCGATGTCGCGACCGGTCACGCGCTGCACTGCGTCGATAACCTCACGCACCGAAAACCCGTTGCCATTGCCGAGGTTGTAACGGCCGCTGTCGTTGCCGGCGAGCAGCTGCTCCAGCGCAAGCAAATGTGCGCTGCACAGGTCGTCGATGTGAATGTAGTCGCGCACGCACGTGCCATCCGCGGTCGCGTAATCGTCGCCGTACACGGTGATATGCGGACGGCGTCCCGAGGCGACTTGGAGGATCAGCGGAATTAGGTGCGTTTCAGGTTCGTGGCATTAACCGAGTTCGCCTTCCGGATCGGCGCCCGCCGCATTGAAATAGCGCAGGCAAACCGATTTCATTCCGTAGGCGCTGTCGTAATCCTCCAGCATCTGCTCGACCATCCACTTGCTGCGGCCGTAGGGATTGATCGGCTGCTTCGGATGCGCTTCGTCGATCGGCACGTACACCGGATCGCCGAAGATCGCGGCGGTGGAAGAGAAGATGAAATGCATGATGCCGTGCGCGCGCATCGCGTCCAGCAGCACCTGCGTGGCGCCGACGTTGTTGCGGTAGTACTTGCCCGGGTCGGCCATCGATTCGCCGACCTGGATGAAGCTGGCGAAGTGCATGACGGCCACAGGTTCGACTTCGCGCAGCAGTGCATCGACGAAGGCCGCATCGCCGATGTCGCCTATGTGCAGTTGCGCTTCGCGCACGGCTTCACGCCGGCCATTACTCAGGTCGTCGGCTACCACCGGCATGTAGCCGGCGCGCTGCAGTTGCTTGACCATGTGCGAACCGATATAGCCGGCCCCGCCCACGACCAGGATGCTGGTGCCCTGTTCGTTTCGATGCGTCATCGTTTCACCATTGCAATTTGTGCGCCGCGACGATCGTGCCCAGTCGCTGGTACAAAGTCTGTGCTTCGTGCACAGGGAGATAGTGAATGCGCAGGGGCGGGTTCAACCCTGATGCGCCTGCCGTATCCAGATGCAGTGTCGCCATGCCGAAGCGGCGATCCAGCGGCGAGCGCGTGAGTTGCAGCGCCTGCACCTTGCCGAGTTCCGCGAAACGCCAATGTCGCGACCACCAGCCGCCCCGTACCGCGATCAGGTCGGCATCGACGCTGTAACCAGCGCGCCGCGCATGTTGCGTGGACTGGTACCACGCCCACGGCAGCCACAGCAGGCCCACTAAACCCAGCACGTCAAAGCGCCACACCAGCACTGCCGTCAACGCCAGTGCGAACAGCACGCCGGGCAGAAACAAACGCCACGCGGCCCTGCGATGCAGCGGCTGCCAGCTTGCGCGCGGCCATTCGATCGTCGGCAGCAGATGCTGGATCAACACATCGCAGGCATCGGGTGTCGCAATCGGGGCGAGTTCCTTCAACGCGCGTTTCTCGTTGCCGCTTTCGGCGACGGCAGTGTCGATTTTCAGCGTGCGCCGCTTGAACAGACGATGCAGCAAGCCTTCCTGCAATGTCCATGCCTGGATGCGCCGCCGTGTCGCGCTGGTGCGCAACCGTGTCAACAGGCCGCGGACCACGGTGAGGCGACGGCCATGTTCGCTGAGCACGAAGCCGTGGTACTGCAGCAGCGCCATCGCTACCGACAACACCCGCAGCAGCACCACGAACAGTGCCAGGAAAACGAGTGCAGCCATGGCGTACTGCACCGGTCCGAAGGCCTGCTGCCCAGCCCATCCGAACAACGATTCGCCGAGGCTCTCGAACAGGTTCGGCAGCAACCGTGGACTGACCTGCGACAACGCGCCGACGCCGGCGCCGACCACGATCAGGCCGCGATTGGAAATCAGGCCATGCCGGATCACTTCCGCGATCGGCATCGCCAGCAGCACGTCGTCGGCGACCACGGGCGCATCATCTGCGGGTAACACGCCGCGATGACGGATGAGTTGTTCCAGCGCCAGCGCGTCGTCCAGCCGCAGCACGCGCATCTGCGCCTCGGGCTTGTCGCCGCCGGCCGACTCCAGTCGCACTTCGGCCACACCAAAGATGCGGTGCAACAGCGTCTGGTGCAGCACCACGTTGTGGATGCGCGCGAACGGGACGTGTCGCAGGCTGCGGTGCAACCAGCCGCTGCGGATGGTCAGGCTGTCGCGCTCGACGCGATAGCGGTAGGTGAAGTACTGCAGCACCGACACTGCCGCCAACACGCCGACGCC
>JALYOU010000200.1 GCA_030856725.1 Pseudomonadota bacterium | reverse complement strand
GGACGCGAGGATGCGATCGTGATGGCGATGGAATTGTTTGCCGAATAAGGCTGCATCCTATGAGAAAAGCCTTTTGGGACAGATCAAAGGCGTGCGCGTTGCGCCGCTAGCGCGTCGCATTGCGCAGTCCAGTCGATCAAACGCTGACGCTCCTGTTCGACCACCACAGCTGGCGCGTTCTGCACGAACGTATCGCTGGCCAGCTTGCCACGCGATTTGGCCAGCTCGCCCTCGACACGCTTGAGTTCCTTTTCCAGGCGTGCACGCTCGGCCCCAAGATCGACCAGCCCTTCCAGTGGCACGAACAGTTTGAGATCGCCTACGACCGCGGTTGCGGCTGGTGGCGGTGCGTCATCCAACCAAGAAATCGCATTGATCTTGTTAAGGAATCTCAATTGCGAGCCGAAGCGTTCCGCACGTGAGCGGTCGTTGTCGGTGCCGCCTTGCAGCAGCAGCGAAACCCCCTTCGCGGGCGATACGCCGAGTTCGCTGCGGACGCGGCGCAGTGCGGAAACCATCTGCTTGAGCCATTCGACATCGTTCTCGACGCGCACGTAATCGTCGGAGAGATACTCGTTGATGAACAACGTCGGGTACTGCTGCACGCTGATGGTGTTGCCTTCGATGGACAGCTTGGGTGCAACGCTGCGCCAAAGTTCTTCGGTGACGAAGGGAATAAGGGGGTGCAATAGTTTCAGCAGCGCCTCGAGAACGTAAAGCAAGGTGTGGCGCGTGCTATCTGCTGCTGAAAGGTCGTCGCCGTTCAAAGCTGGTTTGGCCAACTCGACGAACCAGTCGCAGAACTGATTCCATACAAACTCGTACAACGTTTGGGTCAACAAATCGAAACGGTAACTAGCGAAGTGTTCCTCGGCGGTAGCCGCGGTGCGGGCCAGTGACGCAAGGATCCATTTTTCGGCATCGGTCTGGGGTTCTGGGGCTCCAGAAGTACTGAAGCCTTCTGTATTCATGAGCACGAACCGCGTCGCATTCCACAGCTTGTTGCAGAAATTCTTGTAACCCTCGGCGCGGTTGAGGTCGAACTTGATGTCGCGGCCGGGACCGGCCAGTGCGGCCATGGTGAAGCGCAGCGGATCGGCGCCAAAGGCCGGGATGCCGTCGGGGAATTCCTTGCGCGTAGCCTTCTCGATCCTGTCGGCCATCTTCGGCTGCATCAGGCCGGTGGTGCGTTTTTCGATGAGGTCGTCGAGCGCGATGCCGTCGATGATGTCGAGCGGGTCGAGGATGTTGCCTTTCGACTTCGACATCTTCTGGCCTTCCTTGTCGCGCACCAGACCTGTGATGTAGACGTCCTTGAACGGAACCAGGTTGGCCAGCCGGTCGGTCATCACGATCATGCGCGCGACCCAGAAGAAGATGATGTCGAAGCCGGTGACCAGCACGCTGCTGGGCACGTACTCGTCGAAGCCGCGCTCGCGCATCGCCTCCGCATCCGGCCAGCCCATCGTGCTGATTGGCCAGATGCCCGCCGAAAACCAGGTTTCCAGCACGTCGCTGTCCTGCCGTAGGGTGGGCTCAAGCCCACCGCTCTTCGCCCCTGCTTGCACAATCGCCTCAGCCTCGCTGCGGGCGACGTAGACATTGCCCGAATCGTCGTACCACGCCGGAATGCGATGTCCCCACCACAACTGCCGACTGATGCACCAGTCCTGGATGTTTTCCATCCAGTGGCGGTAGGTGTTGATCCAGTTCGGCGGAACGAATCTCACGTCGCCATTGCGAACCAGCTCGAGTCCACGCTCGGCCAGACCATCCATCTTCACGAACCACTGGTCGGTCAGGAACGGCTCGATGACTTGCCCGGTGCGATCGCCCCGCGGGACCTGCAATTTATGCGGCTTGGTTTCCACCAGTAGACCCAGATCTTCAAGATCTGCGAGCGCTACTTTGCGCGCCGCGTATCGGTCCAGGCCCCAGTATTTTTCGGGAATGCCGATGTCGAACGGCAGCGCGTCGCGCCCTATTTTCAGAACAGCAGATTGCGGGTTCTCATTCTGTCTCCGCCGTTTATAGCTAGTCAGATCGATAATTTTCGCTTCGGGCGTAAAGACGCTGATGATTTGCAGCTTGTGGCGCAAGCCGACCTGGTAATCGTTGAAGTCATGCGCCGGCGTGACCTTGACCACGCCGGTACCGAACTCGCGATCCACGTAGTCGTCGGCAATGATCGGAATTTCGCGGCCCGTGAGCGGCAACGTGACCGACTTCCCGACGAGATGCGCATAACGCTCGTCCTCCGGATGCACCATCACCGCCGTGTCGCCCAACATCGTCTCCGGCCGCGTCGTCGCCACCACCAGCGCTCCGCTGCCATCACTGAGCGGATACGAAATCGACCACAGGAAGCCGTCTTCCTCCTCACTCACCACTTCAAGATCGGAGATTGCGGTCTTCAGCACCGGATCCCAGTTCACCAAGCGCTGGCCGCGATAGATCAGTCCGTCTTCATGAAGTTTGACGAAGGCTTCGATAACCGCGTTCGACGCGCTCTCGTCCATCGTGAACATCTTTCGCGTCCAGTCGCCGGACGTGCCGAGGCGGCGCATCTGCCGTTCGATGGTGTCGCCGGATTCGCCTTTCCATTCCCACACTTTTTCGATGAATTTTTCGCGGCCGAGGTCGTCGCGGGTCAGCCCGTCTCGGGCGAGGTTGCGCGCGACGACCATTTCGGTGGCGATGCCGGCATGGTCGGTGCCCATCTGCCACAAGGTGCGATACCCACGCATGCGGTGATAGCGGATCAGCGCGTCCTGCAACGTGTGCTGGAACGCGTGGCCCATGTGCAGGGTGCCAGTGACGTTGGGTGGCGGCAGCAGGATTGTGTAGGCCGGGCCGTCGCCGCGCGGCGCGAATACTCCGCTGGCTTCCCATTCGGAATACAGGCGCGCTTCGAAGGTTTTCGGGTCGTAACTGGGAGCAAGCGTGGTCATGGGGTGGCTTTGTAGGCGTTGAACAGGGTGAAGGCGACGATGGCGATGAAGCCGTTGCCGGCGATGAGCTTCAAGGTTTGCGGGCTGATGAATTTTTCGATGACTTGCCCCGCTGCGACGCCGATGGCGGCGGCCAGTACGAGGGCCGATGCCGAGGCGAGGAAGACGCGCAGCGGGAAGACTTTGCCTTCAGCTGAGAAGAGCATTGTGGCGAGTTGGGTTCTGTCGCCGATTTCGGCGAGCAACACGGCCACGAAAATTACCAGCATTGCTTTCATCGTTACACCTTGAATCAAAAGCTTTCGCGCTTTCGCGCGAGTTACTTTTCTTTGCTCGTGCAAGGAAAAGTACCAAAAGAAAGCAATGCGCGACATCGTGTCGCGCACCCGCTGGCGCGGACCTGTCCGGGCTGGCCACCGCTTCGCAGGGGCCCCGAAATCCAAGGCGGCGCGCTCCTGCGCGCTGAAGCCCAGACCTACATGTCGTGCTTGTTCACTTCCATGCCGCGTGCCTTGTATTGCGTCCAGCGCGCACGCAGCGGTTCGCGCGCGGATTCATCGGCCGGCACGACTTCCAGCACGCGATCGAAGCTGCCTTCGACCGGCGCATCGCGCAGGTTGATGACCAGCGGGCGCAGCGGCGCGTCGATGTCGGGCGCGGCGATCAGGATCGGGGTGAGCTCGTCTTCCTCGTCGCCGGCGATCTGGTGCGGCAGGTAAGCGTCGTCGCCCATGTCCCACAACATCTCGTCGAGTGCTTCGGCCTGTGCAGCATCGCGTGCGAGCACGAGCGTCCACAAGTTCGCCGCGTAGGCCTTGCGCGCGAGTTCGCAGACCAGCTGCAAGGGCTCGGCCTTGAAGCGGTCTTTTGCGATCAGGTAGAAGTCGGCGCGGGGCATCGGAAAGCGGTCAGATTGAAGTTTCGCGAGATGACATCGCTGGCAACCCGGGCACGATCACCGCGAAATTCACACTGAGCCCTTTGCGGCTTGATCCATCAACCACTGCGACAGCAATCCCACCGGGCGGCCGGTCGCCATCCCCCGCTTGCCGTCGTCATTGGCGACGCCGGCGATGTCGAGATGCGCCCAGCGCTGGCCTTCGGTGAAGCGTGCAAGGAAACAGCCGGCGGTGATCGCACCAGCCCAGCGGCCGCCGATGTTGTAGACGTCGGCAAAGGTGGAATCGAGCAGCGACTGGTACTCGTCCCACAGCGGCAGGCGCCAGGCGCGGTCGAAGGTGATCTCACCGGCGGCGAGCAGTTCGTTCGACAGGTCGTCGTGCTTGCTCATCAGGCCAGTCGCGTACTTGCCGAGCGCGACCACGCACGCGCCGGTCAGCGTCGCAACATCCAGCAGCGCCTGCGGTTCGAAGCGCTGCGCATAGGTCAGCGCGTCGCACAGGATCAAACGACCTTCGGCGTCGGTGTTGCCGACTTCGATGGTCTTGCCCGACATCGAGGTGATGACGTCGGACGGGCGATAGCTGTTGCCGTCCGGCATGTTTTCCACCGCCGGCACGACCACGATGAGATTCACCGGCAGCTGCATGCCGACCGCGGCAACGAACGCGCCCATCACCGTGGCGGCGCCGCACATGTCGTACTTCATCTCCTCGATTCCGCCCTGGGTCTTGAGGTTGATGCCGCCGGTGTCGAAGGTGATGCCCTTGCCGACTAGCACGACGGGCTTGGCGTCGCCACCGTTGCTGTATTTCATGACGATGAGCTTCGGCGGATTGGCCGAGCCCTGCGAGACGGCGAGCAGCGAACCCATGCCCAGTGCGGCCATGTCCTCGCGCTCCAACACTTCGCATTCGGCCTTGTCGAAGCGCGCGGCGAAGGTCTGCGCCTGTTCGGCGAGATAGGCGGGATTGCAGATGTTCGGCGGCAGGTTGCCCAGCTCGCGCGCGAAGGCCACGCCAGCCGCGATCGCCCTGCCGTGCGCAAGCGCGGCCGTGTCGTCGCCGCTGATCGACAGGTGCTTGAGGCCGCTGTCGTCGTTCTTCGCCTTGTTCTTGTCACCAAGTGTTGCGGTGTAGCGATAGCTGGCATGGCTGGCAGCGATGGCCGCCTGACGGATCTTCCACGCGGCATCGCGATCCTTGACCTCGACTTCGCTCAGCGTGAACAGCGCCTTGGCCGCCGCGCCGCCCTTCAATCCGCGCGCGGCATCGCCGGCGGCTTTCAGGTATTGCGGCACGCCGAACTTCGCGGGTTCGCCGAGACCGATCACCAGCACGCGCGGCGCGGCCACGTTGGGCAGGTCGTGCAGCATCGCGGTCTTGCCTGTCTTGCCGCTGATGTCGCCACGCTCGATCAGCGCTGTGAGCCTGCCGCCGCTGGCACTGTCGAGCGCCTGCGCGGCGGGTGTCAACGTCTTGTCGGCATACGCGCCTACCACGATGCAATCGGTGGTGGCCTGCGCCGGGGCATCGCGGTTCAGTTCGAATTCGAGGGTCATCAACCAGATTCCAGGGGGAGAGTCCGTACAATCGTCCGGATCGTCATTCCCGCGTCTGTGCAGGGGGGCCTTGGCCCACCAGGCCGTTCTGGCCGAAGAGCGGTGGGCCAAGGCCCACCCTACAGATGCGGATCACGATCGAAGTTGTTCGCGACAAGAACGCTCAAGTCTAAATCAAGCCCCCCGAGATGCCGAAGCCCGATGCCCAAGCTTGACAAGTACCTGCTGCGTGAATTCGCCCAGTCGATGTTCGCGGCGCTGGTCGTGCTGGGCATGGTGAGCCTGGGCGGCGTGTTCGCCGACCTCCTGGCCGAGATGGCGCGCGGCAAGGTACCGCCGGGGCTGCTGCTGTCGCAGCTGGGCTTGCGGCTGGTCGATTACGCACCGCTGATCCTGCCGCTTGCGCTGATGCTGGGCCTGCTGCTGGCGCTGGGCCGGCTGTA
>JALYOU010000191.1 GCA_030856725.1 Pseudomonadota bacterium | reverse complement strand
AAAAAACGCGGAGTGGTAGTTCAGTTGGTTAGAATGCTGGCCTGTCACGCCGGAGGTCGCGGGTTCGAGTCCCGTCCACTCCGCCAGTTTTCAAGGGAACGCCGCAAGGCGTTCCTTTTTTTTGTCTGGATTTCCGATGCATGTAACAGATGGCGAGCTTTCGTCCCCAAGGGGAACTCCTTTGGGCGTAGTAGCGGCTACTGCCGCAAGCTTTGGCTTGACGGCGCGACTGTACCGACGGGCATGATTTTACGGTTAAAGCCCGCTTTTAAATGGCAACGCCGGCGCGCCGGGGCCTAGCCTCAGCAGCCCGCCGTCGCGGTAAACTACGCGGCTACACACCAAGTGCGCCGACCACGATGCTGCAGAAACTCCGCGACAAATCCTCCGGCTGGATAGCCATGGCCATTGTTGGCGTGCTGATCGTGCCGTTCGCGCTGTTCGGCTTGGACCAGTACATGGTGCAGCGCGTCGATACCTACGCAGCGCGCATCCAGGCCCCGCCGACGTGGTGGACATCGGCGCCATCGTGGTGGCCGGCATCGATGGCATGGGATTCCCAGGAGATCAGCACCGACGAGTTCCGTCAGCGCCTGGAACAGGTCCGCCAGCAACGACGCTCGACCGAAGGCGAGGCGTTCGACAACAAGGCTTTCGAGAGCGTCGACAACAAGCGCAGCATCCTTGACGAAATGATCGACGAGCGCGTGATGCGCATGGCAGCCGATCGCCACGGCATCGCCATCGGCGACGTGGCAGTGCGCGACACGATCCAGGGCTTGCCGGATTTCCAGGTCAACGGCAAATTCGATCCGCAGCGCTACCAGCTGTCGCTGGCCACGCTCGCGCCGCCGCGCACGCCGGTGCAATTCGAACAGATGGTGCGCGAGAGCCTGCAGCAGTCGATCCTCGCCGGACGCATCGCGGAGTCGTCCTTCGTCACCAAGAGCGAACTCGACCGCGTCCTGACGTTACTCGGCGAGCTGCGCGATGTCTCCTTCGTGCAGATGCCGCTGGTCACGCCGGACCAGGGATCGGTGAGCGCGGAAGAAATGCAGCGCTGGTACACGACGCATCTGGACGAATATCGCGCGCCGGAAAACGTGGCGATCGAGTACATCGAACTGACCGCCGCCAACGTGCCCGGCGCGGTCATCGATGAAGCCGAACTGCGCGGCCGGTACGAAAAAGACAAGGCGAAGTTCGTTGCAGGCGAGCAGCGCCTGGCGTCGCACATCCTGGTCAAGGTGGATGCGAGCGCCGATGCCGCCTCGCACAAGGCGGCCGAGCAGAAAGCCGAGAATCTTGCCGGACAGGCGCGGCAACCCGGCGCGGATTTCGCAGCGTTGGCGCGCGCCAATTCCGACGACACCGGCTCCAAGGCAAGTGGTGGCGACCTCGGCTTGATTGCGCGCGACGGCAGTCTGGCCAAGCCGTTCGAGGATGCCCTGTTCGCGATGCAGGCGGGCGCGATCGCCGGGCCGGTCAAGACCGATTTCGGCTATCACGTGATCCAGTTGCGCGAACTGAAAGCAGGAGAGCAGATGACCTTCGGGCAGGCGCGCGAGCAGATGCTGCGCGAATCCGGAGAAGCCGATCGCGAACGCGCGTTCAATGAGCTTGCAGGCAAGCTGGTCGACTTGGTCTATGCCAATCCGAACTCGCTCGCGCCCGCCGCCAGGCAGCTCAACCTGCAGGTGCAGAATGCGGGTCCGTTCCCGCGCGGTGGCGGGAGCGGCATTCTCACCAATCCTGCTGTGCAACGCACCGCGTTCTCCGAAACGCTGATCCAGGACGGCACCGTCAGCGATGCCATCGAGATCGGCCCGAACCATACGGTGATGATCCGGGTGAAGGCGCACCAGCCCGAACGCGCGCTCACGCTGGTCGAAGCGCGCGACCGCGTGATCGCCGCCGTACGCGCCGATCGCAGCGACAAGGCTGCGCAAGCCGCCGCCGATGCACTCCTTTCGCGCGTCAACAAGGGCGAGGACCTGAAAGTGGCAGCCGCGACCCTGTCGTTGCCGACAGGCAACGTACCCGCCATGCCGCGCGGCGCGCCCGTGCCGAGCGTGCAGGCCAGCGAAGCGTTCTTCAGCGTCCCGCGTCCGGCCGCGGGCAAAGTGTCCACTGGCAAGGTGAAACTCGACGACGGCACCTACGTCGTCTTCGCCGTCAACAAGGCGCAGCCCAGCGCGGAGCCGCTGCCGACCGAGCAGCGCGCGATGCTGCAGCAGCAGTTGCAGCAGGTGAGTGGGCAGGAGGCCGCAAAGAGTTACGTGTCGACTTTGCGCAAGCAGATGAAGACGACGGTGGCGGAAGACCGGTTGTAAGTTCGACATCAGCGTCATTAAAAAAAGCCCGGCGATGCCGGGCTTTTTTGTTTCTGTAAGAGCGACTTCAGCCGCGAGCTGTTCCCAGTGAGCATGCGGCGCCAGCGCTCGCGGCTGAAGCCGCTGCTACGAAAGCGAGGTTAACGCAGCGATTATTCGATGCCGGTCATTCCGAGGATGTTGTAACCCGCATCGACAAAGGTCACTTCGCCGGTCACTCCCGCGGCTAGATCCGAACACAGGAATGCGGCGACGTTGCCTACATCATCGATGGTGACGGTCCGCCGCAGCGGCGCATTTTCCTCGATGTGGCCGAGGATCTTGCGGAAGCCGGCGATGCCCGCGGCGGCCAGTGTCTTGATCGGGCCGGCGGAGATGGCGTTGACGCGGATACCTTCCGGGCCGAGGTTGTAGGCGAGGTAGCGCATGGTCGCTTCCAGGCTTGC
>JALYOU010000131.1 GCA_030856725.1 Pseudomonadota bacterium | reverse complement strand
ACCGCGTAGGGCCCGCCCCGTCGCTCCTGGATATCGGAAGGGATGGCTCGCTGCAAGGCCTTCGCCACGCTTTTCGATCAGTGGTTGTGGCCAGAGCGATGCAGGGCGGCGGGCCTGGGCCCGCCCTACGCTGGCTCGTCGGGAATCAACGCCGATTCGAGTTGTGCGATGCAGTCCTTCAGCAGCAGCTTGCGCTTTTTGAGCCGCTTGATCGCCAGTTCATCGGCCTGGATGTCGGCCTGCAGGCGCGCGATGGCGATGTCCAGGTCGCGGTGCTCGAGTTTCATCTCGACCACGCGGCGGGCGACCTGGGTGGGATCGTCGGTGTGCTGCATGGTTGCCGAGCTTACACGCGTCGAACGTCGCCAGATCGCCTTTCGTAGGAGCGGCTTTAGCCGCAAGCTTTTGCTTCTTGTAGAGCTGAATTCAGAGCCAACAAGCTCGCGGCTGTAGCCGCTCCTACTCAAAGCCGAGGCCGCCAAGGTCGAACGGTAGAATGCACGTGCATGAGCGCCATCCTCCCTCTCGCCGAACCCGTGCCCCACGCCCGCAAGCGCGCGCACGAACACGACAAGCTGGCCCGCCGCCTGCGCCACCAGGTCGGCCGCGCGATCGCCGATTTCGGCATGATCGAGGACGGCGACAAGGTGATGGTGTGCCTGTCCGGCGGCAAGGACAGTTACACGCTGCTCGACATCCTGCTGCAGCTGCAGAGGAAAGCGCCGGTGCGGTTCGAACTGGTCGCCGTGAACCTGGACCAGAAGCAACCGGATTTTCCCGAATACGTGCTGCCCACGTATCTGGAATCGATCGGCGTCGCGTATCGCATCCTCGAGCAGGACACCTACTCGGTGGTCACGCGCGTGGTGCCGGAAGGCAAAACGATGTGTTCGCTATGTTCGCGGCTGCGGCGCGGCGCGCTGTATGCGTTCGCGGAAGCCGAGGGTTTTACCAAGATCGCGCTCGGGCATCATCGCGATGACCTGGTGGCGACGTTTTTTCTCAACCTGTTCTTCCACGCTAAAATCAGCGGCATGCCGCCAAAGCTGCGCAGCGACGACGGCAAGCACGTCGTGATCCGGCCGCTGGCCTATGTCGCGGAAGAGGACATCACTTCGTACGCACAGCTCAAGGCGTTCCCGATCATTCCCTGCAACCTGTGCGGCTCGCAGGAAAACCTGCAGCGCAAACAGGTGGCGCGCATGATGGCAGCGTGGGAACAGGAAACGCCCGGCCGCATCGAGAACATCGCACGCGCGCTGGGCGATGTGCGTCCGTCGCAGTTGAGCGATCCGAAATTGTTTGATTTCCTGTCGCTGGTGTCTTCGGCTCGCTCCGATCATTCCCGTAAATGCGGCGGTCTCATGCCAGAGTCGCACGCGTGGCTGACAAGTGATGCGTTGATTGCTGACGCAGCTGATACACCCTGATGCTCCTCAACTCTCAAACGTCATCCCCGCGAAGGCGGGGACCCAGCGACTTTGGCTTTTCGATCAAGTCAAACGAAACCGGCATCGCCATTCCAGCTACGTTTGAACACAACAGCACATGCTGGTGCCTGTTCTCGCTTCCTGCGAGCAGGATCACAATGGATTACTCGCAGTACGCTCGCCCCTCAGGCCATTCGCTACCCGAATGCTCGTTCCGGCCTGCAGCCTCCGCAGTCCAGCTTGCGTTGGAATGACGAACAGAAAACGACTCACCCGCGCAATTCCCGATCACACGAAACCCTCACTTGCATGCGCAGGAGAGGGAGCACCTCACCGGAAACCCGATGTTCTTTCGCAACCTCACACTGTTCCGCTTCCCCACCTCCCTCGACCTCTCCACCCTGGACACGCACCTTGCCGACGTGCAGCTCAAACCCGTCGGTCCGCTTGACCTGTCCTCGCGCGGTTTCGTGACGCCGTTCGGGCGTCACAGCGAGGAACTCTCGCATCGCATCGGTGACGCGATCTGGCTCACCGTGGGTGGCGAGGACAAGCTGCTGCCGGCGTCGGTCGTCAACGATCTGCTGACCAAGAAGATCGCCGGCATCGAGGACAAGGAAAGCCGCAAGCT
Source organism: Pseudomonadota bacterium (assembly GCA_030856725.1). Classification (GTDB taxonomy): domain Bacteria; phylum Pseudomonadota; class Gammaproteobacteria; order Xanthomonadales; family Xanthomonadaceae; genus JALYOU01. Next base: position 5,400 of record JALYOU010000131.1, on the reverse strand, counting down.
CGGCGGTCGCGCGCGCCGGCAGTTGAAGGAAGACCTCATCCACGAACTGCTCCCGCGCGCGTTCGTGCGGCCGGTGCGCACGGATGCAATGCTCGACCTGGAACAGGGCATCTGCATCGTCGATACCTCGTCGCGCAAGACCGCAGAAGCGGTGGTGTCGGAAATCCGCCATGCCCTTGGCAGTTTTCCCGCGCTGCCTCTGAATGCGGAAGTCGCCCCGCGCTCGATCCTCACCGGCTGGATCGCCGGCGAGCGGCTGCCCGACGGCCTGTCGCTGGGCGACGAATGCGAACTGAAAGATCCGACCGACAACGGCGCCATCGTCAAATGCCAGCGCCAGGAGTTGCAGGGCGACGAGATCGGCAAGCACCTGGAAGCCGGCAAGCAGGCCTCGCGACTGGCGCTGACGCTCGATGACCACGTCAGCTTCGTGCTGGGCGAGGACCTGGTGCTGCGCAAGTTCAAGTTGCTGGATGGCGTGGTCGATCAACTCGAATCAACCGATGGCGATGACATCCGCGCTGAGCTGTCCGCGCGCTTCGCGTTGATGGCAGGCGAAGTGAAGCGGCTGTTCGCGGTGCTGGAACCGGCGTTGAAACTATCGAAAGCCGATTGACGTCTGAAGGACACCTACGGGTTCTGACCATTGCATTTGTGGGAGTGACGGCGGGCGCGACATTCTTCAGGCATCGCATCGCGACTTCCAACACTCCCGCAAGATCAATCCATGTAACCTTCGCGCATGCCGAACCTGTTTCGCCTGCTCGCCCCCAAGCCCCGCACCATCGAACGCGACAGCATCACCATCGATCTGCCCGACGGCCGCAGCATCGATGTCGAACGCGTCCGCCATCCACGTGCTCGGCGCTTGCGGTTGTCGGTGGACGAACGCGGCGCACGGCTGACGCTGCCGCTGCGCGCCAGCCTTGTCTCCGGCGACCGTTTCCTGCGGGAACACCGTGATTGGCTGGCGACCCAACTCGATCACCACGCGCCGGGCGAAATCGACGTGCTGGCCATCGGCGAAACCACATCGTTGCCGCTGCGCGACGACACAGTGCCGCTGCGCTGGGAACAGGGCCGCTTCACCCGCCTCGCTGCCGACGACAACGGTCTGTTGTTCACGGTTTCCGCGCGCGCGACCACCGCCGCGTTGCAACGCACGCTGCGGGATTTCTATGAAGCGCAGGCACGCACCGATCTTGCGCGCTGGCTGCCGCACTACATCCCGTCCCTCCCACGCCCGCCGTCGCGTGTCGTGCTCAAGCGGATGTCGTCGCAATGGGGTTCGCTGAGCCCGGACGGCGCGATGGCGCTGGATCTGTCGCTGGTGCTGGCACGGCCGTCGGCGTTCGAGTACGTGCTGGTGCACGAGTTGTGCCATCTGATCCGCGCCGATCATTCGCGCGCGTACTGGCGCGAAGTCGAAGCGCGTTTCCCCGCGTGGCGCGATGAACGTGAGTATTTTCATGCCGAGGGGCGGGGGTTGAAGGCAAGGTTGCGGGCGTTGACGGGCTGATCGAGAGATTCCCTGTTTTTCCCGTCGATGCTGAAGCCTTGCGCACGCGCTTGCGCTACAAAGCTGGTCTTTGCACCTCCGAAGACGAGAGTCAGAAGCTTCCGCCTCACGGCGGGTAACTTTCTTTGCTGGCACAAAGAAAGTCACCAAAGAAATGCCTTCTTGGCAAAGTCCACAGCCCGCAGCTTCAGGTTCCTCAGTTGTTTTCCGACTCGGCATCCATGCCTCGGTCGGGAAACGGCGCACATCCTGTGCGCCGCCCTTCGGGCCTCCGATTCATATCGTTGATTTGCCTTTCGCAACGTCCACGGCGTGCAGCATGTGGTACGGGTTGTTTAACGACTCGAAATCCTGAATGCAGGGACAGCTATGAACGGAAAAAATCACCAATCGCATCCGCCACGGTTTGCGGATCTTCCATGTGCAGGTGATGCGTGCCGTCGAGCACGATCAGTTCCCCTTGCGGCAACAGCGCCACCCGCGCGCGCCTCAACGCATCCGGCAGATAGGGCTGCGCCGGATCGGCGAAGATCACCCGCGTCGGGCATGCGATACCGGCGACCAGATCGTTGATCTGTCCTTCCGTCATGCGTTGCATGGTCGGCAGCGTCAGCCGCGGATCGCTGGACCAGGTGTAGCCGCCTTCCACCGCGCGCACGCCGCGCTCGGCCAGCAGCCGCGCCACCGGTTCACTGAGCCCATTGGATTGCATGCGCGCACGCGTGGCCGTGTCGACGTCGGGCAACACGCGCAGCCGTTTGCCTGGCAACGCGCGCGTCGCGGCGACGGCCTCGCGCATGCGCTCGACAGTGCGCTCGGGCACTTCCGAAAGCGCGCCGAGCGCTTCGATCGCGACCAGGCGCGTGATGCGCTGCGGACATGCCGCGGCCGCGAGGCTGGCGATGCCCGCGCCCATGGAATGACCCAGCAACGCAAACGTGTCCCAACCCAGCGCATCGGCCATGTCGAGCACCGCGTTGACCGTCCCCGCGAACGAATAATCCGCGCCCGGCGGCAGGTGCGCGGAGCGGCCGTGGCCGGGCAGGTCCACGGCGACCAGGTCGATGCCGTGCAGATGTCGCGACAAGGGCACGAAGCTGGCGGCGTTGTCGAGCCAGCCGTGCAAGGCGAGCACGCGTGGCGCGGACGCAGTCTCAGGTGGATGCAAACGCAAGGCGTGGATCCTGCCCAGCGGCGTAGCGAACACGATGTCGTGCATCAGCCGCGCTCCAGCGCGCGTTGCGCGATACCGGCCAGCGCGTTGGCATGCGCGGGCGTATCGTTGAGGCACGGGATGTAACGCAGCTGTCCGCCGTGCAGTGCAAATTGTTTCGCGAGCATGATCGCGACTTCCTCCAGCGTTTCCAGGCAATCCACGGCGAAGCCGGGACACACCACATCGACGGTCTTGATGCCGCGTGCGGCCAGTGCATCCAGGGTCGCGTTCGTCGCCGGCCCCAGCCAGCGTTCGCGGCCGAAGCGCGACTGATAGCTGAGCGTCCATGCGTCAGCCTCCAGGCCAAGCTGCGATGCGATCGCGGCGGCGCTGGCTTCGCACTGTTGCGGGTACGGATCGCCGTTGTCGGCGAAGCGCTGCGGCAGGCCGTGGAACGAGAACAGCAGGTGCTGGCATTCGCCATGATGCGCACGATGCGCGCGGATAGAACCGGCGACGGCCGCGACCCAGCTGGGGTCGGTCGCGTAATCGTCGATCAGGGTGACTTGCAAACCGTGATGGTGCTCCGCCAGTACATCGGCGACGGATGCCGTGGTGGAGGTCGAATACTGTGGATACAACGGCAGCACCACGACCTGTTCAACGCCTGCGCTGCGCAGTTCGCCGAGCACATCGGTGATCGACGGCTCACCGTAACGCATCGCGTGGCGGACCCGCCACTGCGGCATCGCGGCCTGCGTGGCCTGCGCCAGCCGCTGCGTGAACACCGCCAGCGGCGAGCCTTCGTCCATCCAGACCTGCGCATACTTCTTCGCGACCTTCGGCGAACGCAGCGGCAGGATCACGAAATGCAGCAACGGACACCACAGCCACCGCGTCAACGTGACCACGCGAGGATCGTGCAGGAATTCGGCGAGGAAGCGACGCACGGCCGACGGCGTCGGCGCTGAGGGCGTGCCGAGGTTGACCAGCAGCAGAGCCTGCGCCGGATTTGATCCTGGGGTTTGGCCCGGATGTTCGCTGGGGACGATGTCGCGGGAGGAGGTCATCGCGGTCTTTTCGTGGGGTCGCGCACCTTAGCATCGCGCGCCAAAACACGAGATGGCTCAGATGCGATTCATGGCATGAAGCCTAGCCTGAATTGGTGCCAACTTAATCCAGAGTTGTGGCCGCACGGTGTTGTCGGCTCGTCATTCCGCGAAGGCGGGAATCCAGTGACCTGATGATTTTCTTCCAGCGTGAGTGAAATCAAGGTCGCTGGATTCCCGCCTTCGCGGGAATGACGAGCAATAAGAACCCGGCGCCATCGGTATTTATTTTTCTTTTTCCATTTGATTTCCCGGAGCCTCCGCCATGCATCGTCTGCCACGTCTCGCACTTCTGCTGATCGCATCGCTGTTCGCCACGCAAACCTTCGCCGGCACCAAGGAGGACGAACGCGCCCGCAACGCCCTGCGCGTGATCACCGACATCCAGGCGATCCCCGAATCAGCCATCCCCGACAAGTTGCTTGACGACGCCAAGGCTATCGCCGTCTTTCCCGACACCATCAAGGCCGGGCTGATCATCGGCGGGCGGCGCGGGCACGGATTGCTCTCGGTCAAGAACCCGGACGGCACCTGGTCCAACCCGACCTTCATCACGCTCACCGGCGGCAGCATCGGCTTGCAGGCCGGCGTGCAGTCGGCCGATGTGGTGCTGGTGTTCCGCAGCGAACGCGGGCTGGATTCGATCGTCAACGGCAAGTTCACTCTGGGCGCCGATGCGGGCATCGCCGCCGGGCCGCTCGGCCGCAATGCCTCGACCGCGACCGATGGCGAACTCAAGGCGGAAATCTGGTCATGGTCGCGCGCGCGCGGGTTGTTCGCCGGCGTGGCGCTCGATGGCGCGGTGCTGTCGATCGACGACGCCGCCAACCAGTCCGTCTATGGCAACGGCACCACGCCGCGGATGATTTTCGAAGGCCGCATCGCGACGCCGGCGTCCAACGACGTCGTCGCCTATCGCGACAGCCTGGAAGAAGCTACCGCCACGGCGCGAGTGCGACGTGGCACCACGCAGACTGCGGCAACGCCCGTGCGTACGACACCAGCCGCGCCGACAGCGGCCGCAACAGCGCCCGCCGTCGCCGAAACCAAGCCGACAGCGTTCGAGCCCGTGAAGGCGGATGAAGTGCGCACCGAGGCGCTGCCGCCGACGCCGTGAAGTGGGTTTGAGGCTGGGATTGGGTTGGGATCGAATCGAGGTTCGATTCACTGGCACGCTGCTTTTTGCCGTCATCCCCGCGAAGGCGTGGGGATCCAGCCTTTGATCCACCACGTGACGTCAGCCGGAAGTGGGCTTTGCTATAGAGCCAACTGCCGCAACCTGCCTGCGTTATCCTCAAACACCCCGCAACTCCAAGGCGAATCCGATGGGTAGTTTCAGTCTCTGGCATTGGCTGGTCGTGCTGCTGATCGTGGTACTGGTGTTTGGCACCAAGCGCCTGAAGAACGTCGGCAAGGATGTCGGCGAGGCGGTCAAGGGTTTCAAGGACGGCATGGGCGACGACGACAAGCGGCCGCCCGGGCAGCTCGCCGATGACATGCGCAGTGAGGTCGGGCGCAACGAAGCTGGCCGCATCGACGAGTCGCAGCGCGCCGACCAGACGCGCAGCGACGCCGATCGCGATCCACGCTGACCGCCTCGCGCTGACCGAATGCAG
>JALYOU010000130.1 GCA_030856725.1 Pseudomonadota bacterium | reverse complement strand
TGGAGATGTCGTCATGAAATACATGCACCTGATCTGGGCCGCGCTGTTCCGCAGCAAGACCCGCACCTCGTTGACATTGCTGTCGGTCGTCACTGCGTTCCTGTTATTCGGCATGCTCGACTCAGTGAGGGTTGCGTTCAACGCCGGCACCAACGTCGCCGGCTACGACCGGCTCATCGTCGCATCGCGCCTGTCGATCACGCAGATGCTCCCGTACAGCCTCACACCGCAGATCGAAGCGACGCCCGGCGTGAAAAATTCCGTGTACGCCGCGTGGTTCGGCGGTTATTACCGCGATCCCAAGGATTTCTTCCCCAATTTCTCGGTCGGCCCCAACTTCTTCGACCTGTATCCCGAGTACGAGATCTCCCCGGCCCAACTCAAGGCCTTCGCCGACACGCGCGACGGCGCGGTGGTCGGCGAGTCGCTGGCAAAACAGCACGGCTGGAAGATCGGCGACACCATTCCGTTGCAGGCGACGATCTTTCCGACCAAGGGCGGCAACGCATGGCCGTTGAAACTGGTCGGCACCTTCAAGGTCAAGGACCAGAAACGCCGCGGCGAGGAAAAGCAGCTGGTGTTCAACTGGAAATATTTCGATGAGGCCAATGATTTCGTCAAGAGTCGCGTCGGCTGGTACATCATCAAGCTCGACGACCCCAGCAAGGGCACGCAGGTCGCGCGCGCCATCGATGCGATCAGCGAGAACTCCGACCACGAGACCAAGACGCAGACCGAACAGGCCTTCAACCAGGCCTTCGTCAAGCAGTTCGCGGACATCGGCTTGATTGTCACCGCGATCATGGCCGCGGTGTTCTTTACTCTGCTGCTTCTCACGGGCAACACCATGGCGCAGGCGGTGCGCGAACGCATACCGGAACTTGCCGTACTGAAGACAATCGGCTTCAGCAACCGCAGCGTGCTGTGGCTGGTGCTGGCCGAGTCGATGCTGCTGGTGGTGCTGGGCGGACTGATCGGCCTCGGCATCGCGGGCCTGCTGATTGCCGGTGTATCGGCAGCCAGCGGCGGCATGATCCAGCTTGACACCGTGCCGGCGGAAACGTGGGCGATAGGAATTGGATTGATGCTGGCGATTGGATTGGTGGTTGGGCTGTTGCCGGCATTGCGTGCTATGCGCTTGAACATCGTTGATGCACTGGCTGGCCGCTGACGGTGGCCGCTGCCGGGGCTGCGCCGGGCCGGTCTACCAGCCGTGCATTCCCATGAGGACATGAAATGAACCGAACAAAAAAATGGCTGGGCAATCTCGGCGTCCTGCTTGCCCTCGCCGCCGGCCTCGCCGCATGGGTCTATATCCCGTGGTACGGCGTGCTCGCGCTCGCGGTGCTTCTGATGTTGTGGCTGTTCCTCACCCACACGGGACGCCTTGCACTGGCCGCATCACAGATCGGTATTGCTAGCCTGCCGCAGCGCTGGGGCGCTTCGTCGGTGATCGTGATCGGCATCGCGGGAGTGGTCGGCGTTCTCGTTGCGATGTTGGCCATGGGCGAAGGCTTCAAGGCGACGCTCAACCGCACCGGCAGCGAGAGCAGTGCGATTATTCTGCGCGGCGGCTCGCAGGCTGAAACTAATTCGGTGATCACCCGCGATCAGGTGCCGCTGATTTCCAGCCTGCCCGGCATCGCCAAGGGTGCCGACGGCAAACCCTTGGTCTCGCCAGAGCTCTCCCAGGTGGTCAACATGCGCACCAAGGCGGACGGCACCGATGCCAACGCGCAATTGCGCGGCGTCGGCGACACCGCGTGGGCGTTGCGGCCGCAGATCAAACTGGTCAAAGGCCGCAGGTTCAATCCCGGCATGCGCGAACTGGTCGTGGGACAAGGCGCGCAGAACGAATACATCGGCCTCGACGTCGGCAAGCAGATCGAACTGGCCAACCAGCAATGGACCATCGTCGGCGTGTTCGCATCGAATGATTCGCACGATTCTGAACTGTGGGCCGATACTGAAACGCTGGCGTCGACCTACCAGCGCACCTCGTTCCAGTCGGTGACGGCGAAACTCGACGGCAAGACCGGCTTCAAGCAACTCAAAGCAGCGATGGCCGCCGACCCGCGCCTGAAACTCGACGTGCAGACGACGCGCGACTATTACGGCAAGCAATCCGAGG
>JALYOU010000126.1 GCA_030856725.1 Pseudomonadota bacterium | reverse complement strand
ATGCCCTGACCTACGCGGGCAACCTCGACACGCTCTCGCCGCTGGACGGCAATCCCGATCACGTCTTCGTGCACGGCGACATCGGCGATCGTGCGCTGGTCGATCGCCTGCTGGCGGAACATCGCCCGGACGCGATCGTCAATTTCGCCGCCGAGAGCCATGTCGACCGTTCCATCGACGGCCCAGCGGCATTCGTGCAGACCAATGTCGTCGGCACGCTGGCGTTACTGGAGTCGGCACGCGACTACTGGCGCAGCTTGGAAGGTGCCGCGAAAGACGCGTTCCGTTTCCTGCATGTTTCCACCGACGAGGTGTACGGCTCCCTCGGCGACACCGGTAAGTTCACCGAAGAAACCCCGTTCGCGCCGAACTCGCCGTATTCCGCGTCGAAAGCCGCTTCCGATCACCTGGTGCGGGCTTTCCACCACACCTACGGCCTGCCGGTGCTGACCACCAACTGTTCCAACAACTACGGCCCGTACCAGTTTCCGGAGAAGTTGATCCCGCTCATCATCGCCAAGGCGCTGGCCGGCGAACCGCTGCCGATTTACGGCGACGGCAAGTACGTGCGCGACTGGCTCTACGTCGGCGACCACTGCACGGCGATCCGCGCGGTGCTGGAACGCGGCCGCGTGGGCGAGACCTACAACGTCGGCGGCGATGCCGAAATGCAGAACCTCGACGTCGTCCATGCCATCTGCGCGCTACTCGACGCGCGCCGTCCGCGCGCGGATGGCAAGCCGCGCGTCAGCCAGATCACCTATGTCGCCGATCGCCCGGGTCATGACAGGCGTTACGCGATCGATGCCTCGAAACTGCAGTCGGAACTGGGCTGGGCGCCGGCGCACGATTTCGAAAAGGGGATCGCCGACACCGTCGACTGGTATCTGGACCACCAGTCATGGGTGCAGCGCGTGCTGGATGGCAGCTATCGCCTGGAACGCATCGGGGCGGCGGCATGACGGCACGCAAAGGCATCATCCTCGCGGGCGGCTCGGGTACGCGGCTGTACCCGATCACGCAGGCGATCAGCAAGCAGCTGTTGCCGGTCTACGACAAGCCGATGATCTATTACCCGCTCAGCGTGTTGATGCTGGCCGGTATCCGCGAAGTCCTGATCATCAACACCCCGCACGAACAGGCCTTGTTCAAGCAACTGCTGGGCGACGGTTCGCAGTGGGGCATGCGCATCGAGTATGCCGCGCAGCCCAGCCCGGATGGGCTTGCACAGGCCTACCTGATCGGCCGCGAGTTCATCGACGGACAGCCGAGCTGTCTGGTGCTGGGCGACAACATCTTCTACGGCCATGGCTTGACCGACATCCTGCAACGCGCCGCCGCGCGCGAACATGGCGCGACGGTATTCGGTTACTGGGTCAAGGATCCGGAACGCTATGGTGTTGCCGATTTCGATGCGCAAGGCAAGGTGATCGGCCTCGAGGAAAAACCAGTCAAGCCGCGCTCGCACTACGCGGTCACGGGCCTGTATTTCTACGACGGCCGTGCCAGCGAATACGCGGCGTCGCTGAAGCCTTCGCCGCGTGGTGAGCTCGAAATCACCGACCTCAACCGCTGTTATCTGGATGACGGCGCGTTGCACCTGGAGAAACTCGGCCGGGGCTTCGCGTGGCTGGATACCGGCACCCATGAATCGCTGGTGGAGGCGTCCACCTACATTGAGACGATCGAGAAACGACAGGGTCTGCGTGTGTGTTGTCCCGAGGAGATCGCCTACTTCAACCGGTGGATCGACGACGGGCAGTTGCAGAACCTCGCCAAGCCGCTGGCGAAGAACGGCTACGGCCAGTACCTGCTCAGCCTGCTCGAGCACGGCCGCGTCGGATGAAAATCATCGAGACCGACCTGCCGGGCTGCGTGGTGATCGAGCCCCAGGTGTTCGGCGATGAGCGAGGTTTTTTCTACGAATCGTTCAACCGCGACAAACTCGCCGCGCACGGACTGACGCCGGATTTCGTGCAGGGCAACGTCTCCACCTCGGTCCGCGGCGTGCTGCGCGGACTGCATTACCAGTGGCCGAAGCCTCAGGGCAAGTACGTGTCGGTGCTGGACGGCGAAGTGTGGGACGTGGCCGTCGACATCCGTCGCGGTTCGCCGACGTTCGGCAAGTGGACGGCCGCGATCCTGAGTGGTGAAAACAAGCGGCATTTCTGGATCCCGGAAGGCTTCGCCCACGGATTCGCGGTGCTCAGCGAACGCGCGACGTTCACTTATCTCTGCACCGAAACCTACGATCGCGAAGCCGATGCGAGCGTGCGCTGGAACGATGGACGCTTCGCGATCGATTGGCCGGTCAGCGCACCGCTGCTGTCGGACAAGGACATGAAGGCGCCGTTGCTGGCTGACATCGCCGAACACCGGCTCCCGATCTACGTCCCATGAAGATCTTGTTGTTGGGTGGCAATGGTCAGGTCGGGCACGAGCTGCGGCGCAGCTTGCACCCGCTGGGCGATGTGGTGGTCACTACGCGCAATGGCGCTTTGGAAGATGGCGGAGCATGCGAGACTCTCGATCTGTCCGAGCTGGACAGCATCGGGCCGCTGATCGAGCGTGTTGCCCCGGATGTCGTTGTGAACGCGGCTGCCTATACGGCAGTGGATCATGCCGAAGACGCGGCCGACGCGGCCTTCCAGATCAATGCTGAAGCACCACAAAGCATTGCCGCCATTTGCGCGGCACGAGGCGCGACTGTCCTGCACTACTCCACGGATTACGTTTTCGACGGCAGCAGCGCCCGCCCGTATCGCGAGGACGATCCCACCGCACCGCTCGGCGTGTATGGCGCCAGCAAGCGTGCTGGCGAACTGGCCATCGAGGCGGCGGGCGGACGCCACCTGATTCTGCGTACCGCGTGGGTCTATGCATCGCATGGCCATAATTTCCTGCGCACCATGCTGCGTCTGGCAAATGAACGTGAAGAAGTACGCGTAGTCGCGGATCAACGTGGTTCGCCGACCCCTGCCTGGTTGATCGCTGACGTCACAGCCTCAATCCTCAGGCATGGCGTTACAGAATCCGGAGTGCGTCATATCGTGACCGAGGGCGAGACCAGCTGGTGCGGTTTTGCGGAAGCGATCATGCAACAAGGCCATGCCGGCGGCCTCATCGCACGCAAGCCGCGCGTAATTCCCATCACAACGGCGGATTTCCCCACCCGCGCCCAACGCCCTGCGTATTCGGTTCTGGATACGGGCAGGTTGAGGCAGGACTATGCACTCACGCTACCCAGCTGGCGCCAAGCGTTGGCAGCGACCCTGGCGCAGCTTTCAGCGCGCTGAAGTCCCATCGTGCTGGATTGTCTACGTCCGCATTACGCTCGGCTGACGCGTCACTTGACCCCATGCATCCAGCGTCGGGTCAACGGCGTCAGCACGAAGTACACAATGCTCGAAATCACCCTGCGTCGCGATGGCGCTTGAATTGGCTGTGGCGGACGCGGAGTGATCTCGATGGCTCCGCGCGAGTACAGCCAGCCGCTTTTCGTAGGAGCGGCTTCAGCCGCGGGCTTTCGGTGCGGGCCGCATACAAGAGCTCGCGGCTGAAGCCTCAGCTCCAAACCACTCGCCACTTCCTGCCACGCGCTGATTACGATAGCGTGTCGGCTTCGTGCTTTTTCGGGATGCGACATGAACCAGCCTGCTGCAACGCCGCAATTGACCTTCCGAGCCGTGGTGCTCGCGATCATCCTTGCGATGATCCTGGCGGCGGCCAACGCGTATCTAGGCTTATTCGCGGGCTTGACCATCGCGACGGCCATTCCCGCGGCGGTCGTGTCGATGGGCGTGCTGCGGCTGCTCGGCGGCGGCACCATCCTTGAAAACAACATCGTGCAGACCGGTGCATCGGCGGGATCGTCGATCGCGGCGGGCGTGATCTTCACGATTCCCGCATTGATCATCCTCGGCTACTGGGACGATTTCCGTTATTCGTGGGTGCTTGCAATTGCCGGCCTCGGCGGCCTGCTCGGCGTGCTGTTCTCGGTGCCGCTGCGGCGCACGATGATCGTCGAGAACCCGTTGCCGTTTCCCGAAGGCAAGGCCGCGGCCGAAGTACTCAAGGCTGGCGACAATCCCGGACCCGGCCTCAGAATCCTCGGTGTCTCAGCCGTCGTCGGCGCGGTGGTGAAGCTCGCCGCAGCCAGCGGTCTGCGCATGATTCCCGACACCGCCGCCGGTGCGGGCTTCTTCGGTAAATATCTCGGTTATCTCGGCACCAACCTGTCGCCGGCGCTGCTTGGCGTCGGCTACATCGTCGGCCTCAACATCGGAATCGTGGTGCTGTCGGGCAGCCTCCTGTCCTGGCATATCGCGATTCCGCTCTATCACGCCTTCTTCCAGTCGGCCGATCCGGCGCTCGCGACGCAAATCGCGGGGGCGAGCGCGGAAGATGCTGCGTTTGCGATCTGGTCCACCAAGATCCGTTATCTCGGCGTCGGTGCGATGCTGATCGGCGGCGTTTGGACGCTGTTCTCGCTGCGCAAGTCGTTGTTGTCCGGGGTGCGCAGCGGCATCGCTGCGGCGCGCAAGGGCGCGGATGCCAACCTGCCGGAAACCGAACGCGACCTGCCGATGAAGTGGATGCTGATCGCGCTGGTGATCTTCGTGATTCCGCTGCTGTTGCTGTACCAGGCGATCGTCGGCAACTGGGGCGTGAGCATTCCGATGGCGATCATCATGATCGTGGCGGGATTCCTGTTCGTGTCCGTATCCGCCTATCTCGCGGGCCTCGTGGGTTCGTCCAACAATCCGGTGTCAGGCATCACCATCGCCACGATCCTGTTCGCATCGGTCGTATTAATGCTGCTGTTGGGTCGCGACTCGCCCATCGGCGCGGTTGCGGCGATCATGATCGGCGCGGTGGTGTGCTGCGCGGCGGCGGTGGGTGGCGACAACCTGCAGGATCTCAAGGCCGGTTACATCGTCGGCGCGACGCCGTGGAAACAGCAGCTAATGCTGGGCATCGGCGCGTTTTCCTGCGCACTGATCATGGCGCCGGTGTTGAACCTCTTGGCCGAGGCCTACGGCATCGGCGCGCCGACGGCCGAGCGTCCGAACTCCTTGGCAGCGCCGCAGGCCACGTTGATGGCATCCGTGGCGCGCGGAATGTTCGGCGGCGAACTGCCGTGGGACATCATCGCGGTCGGTGTGGCTGTCGGTGCATTGATCATCTTCATCGACGAAACGCTGAAGCGGCGCGGCGCGAAGTTCCGCGTGCCGGT
>JALYOU010000069.1 GCA_030856725.1 Pseudomonadota bacterium | reverse complement strand
TGATGCAACCGTCGGCTTCATCGAAGTAGAAATCATTGACCGCATTCTCGGGACGTGCACGCCAGAACAGTTTCGGCACTTCGTTACGCATCACATGCCAGATCGCGCGGCCCAGTCCTTCGCCCTGTGCATCGTCGGCGACGGCGAACTTGTCGAGATGCGGGATGCCGTCTGCATCGTACCCCCCATGCTCAATCGTCAGCACCAGCGCAGCGCGGTAGTGCTCGGACACATACACGCGGTACGGCTGCGTGCGCTCGAAATAATCCGGCGCCAGCCTGCGGCCGAAGCCAGATTCGATCAATGACTGTAGTCGTTCTAGATCCATCTGCGCCCAGTCCGTGAAGCAATGGATCTTCTCGCCGCGCCGCACCAGCGTGCCGGAACCGCGATGGGTGAACAGTTCCTTCGCCAGCTCATCGGGCTTGGTGATCGACACGGACGATGACGGCGGCAACGCCATCAGCAGGTCATGGATCTGCTCGATCTTGAGCCGCATGCCGGAGTGCAGCCACGGCTGCGCCAGCAGTTCCTCGTATTCGGTGCTGAGGTTGATCGAGTCTATGAGGTGTCCATCGCCGTCGAGCAGGCCGCCGGTGCCAGTCAGGAACACGATCTTGTATGGCTGAAGGGTCTTGATGAGTTCGTTGGCGGCCCAGTCGGCGTTGACGTTGACTATCTGCCCGTCCGCGGTTTCGCCGAGCGATGCGATGACCGGAATCGATCCCGCCTTGATCGCCGCATGGATGCCATCGGTATCGACGCGCGACACCTTGCCGACCAGCCCGTACCTGTCGTGGTCCAGCAGCGTCGTCTCGAACACGCCCGACTGGATCGACGTGGCGCGCACGCGTCCGGCCTGCAACGCTTCGACCAGGCGGATGTTTTCCTGCCGCATCACGCGCCGCACGACGGCCAGCACCGGCGGATCGGTGAAGCGCAGGTTGTCGATACTGCGTTTCTCGATGCCGGCCACCTGCATTTCCGCATCCAGCTGCGGCCCCGCGCCGTGCACGACGATCGGCGTTAAACCGACCTGCTGCAGGAACGACAGGGACGACACCAGCGCATCCAGCTCGTCCCGCAGCACTGCGCCGCCCACCTTGACCACGGCGAAGCGCGCGGCATCCAGTCGCGAAAAACGCTTGAGGTATTGCTGGATTTCCTTGGCGCTGGCCATGTTGGACAGCAGCCGGACGATCGTGGTGCGCAGGTCGGTCATGGTCATCTGCAGGTCAGCGTTGCGCCACCGGAAGAGACCCCCGGTCGCCTACGTCCGCAGTGCGGTGTGTGGTCGAAAGATTCATGTCTGGATCTCCATCATGGGTTGCACTCAGGATGAGCCGAGCAGGCGTTGGTAATGCGAAGCGGCGGACGCAAGCTGATCCAGTCCCACCCATTCGTCCGCGGTGTGCGCCTGCGCGATGTCGCCGGGACCCAACACGATCGCAGTCATTCCTGCCTGCGAAAACAGCGAGGCTTCGGTCCAGAAATCGACGGCATTGCCGATCGGCAGGCCGAGTTCGTCGGCAAGATCGCGTGCCTGGAGGCGGCGGTTTTCCGCGTCTGCCACGTTGCCGGCGGGGAGCGACGGGCCGCGAAAGGTTTCTTCATAGTTTGCAAGTGCAGCGTCTTGAGCAAAGCCTGAAAATTGCGCATGCAAGGCCTCGAAATCCTGCGAAGGCAACGGACGGAATCCAAAACGCACTTCGGCATGCGGCGCGATCACATTCGCCTTGATTCCGCCCTCGACGCGGCCGATGTTGAAGCGCAATCCGGTCAGTCCGCCAAAACGGCGATGCGATTCGGACTCGACGAAATCCAGCGCGCGCGTGCCCCAGCGCATCGCGCGATGCAGCGCACTGGCCTGCATCGCATTCGCGCCGGATGCATGGCCCGCGGAACCGGTGAACTGCATCGCCACCGAACTGATCCCGCGATGCGCGAGCACCGCTTCGCATTGCGTGGGTTCGGCAACGATGACTTCGTTGAAACCATGGTCGCGCGCGAGGAACCCTGCGATGCAGCGCGGATCGTTGGCTTCCTCGTCGCTGCTGAACAGGAATGCGGCATCGCCCGTCGTCTGCGTTGCGGCCGCGAGCAATCCCGCCGCGGCGCCCTTGATGTCGCAGGCACCGAGGCCGATGGCGCGATCCGGCATCAGGCGCAGGACATGCGGGCTGGCGGTCCATGCCGGCGAATCCGGCACGGTGTCCAGATGCACGTTGAACAACCGCTGCGGCGTACCGCGCACGGCGAACAGCGACACGGCGCCGGCACCGTGGTCAGTCACTTCGACCTGGAAATCCGGCAGCTGCGCACGGATGTAGTCGAAGATGCCATCTGCTCCGATCTGGCGCGGCGGATTGCGCGTGTCGAATGCGACCAGTGCTTCGAGGTGTTTGAGTACGAGGTCGAGCATTGTTTTTCTGCTTGGTAGGAGCGGCTTCAGCCGGGAGCTCTTGATCTAGAACTGAATCCTGACTCGTGTTACGCAGGCCCGAATTTCACGGACGCTTTTGCCTGCAGAGCGCATGAATTCGTTCGCTCAACGAAAAGCTCGCGGCTGAAGCCGCTCTTACGAGAAGCGATCACCTGTTGATCTGCGCCCACAACGTCGAACTCATGCCGTACAACCGGATGAATCCTTCCGCTTCCGCCACACCCCAATCGGCCGACTGCGCATAGGTCGCACCCTTGGCGTTGAGCAGGTGCGGCGATGCGACGGCGACGGCATCCACGCGCGCGCCGTGCGTTTCCAGCACGACTTCGCCATTGACCATCTGTTGCGACGAGGCAAGGAAAGCTTCGAGATCGGTTTTCAGCGGATCATGGAAGAAACCCTCGTACACCAACTCCACCCACTTGCGCGCGACATCGGGCTTGAAGCGGTTCTGCTGCTTGGTCAGCACTGCTTCCTCCAACGCGCGATGCGCCACCAGCAAAGCGGTCAGCCCTGGTGCCTCATAGACGATACGGCCTTTCAGGCCGATGGTCGTGTCGCCGGTGTACATCCCCCTGCCGACACCGTAGGCGGCAAACAGCGTGTTGAGTCTCGCGAGCAACTGCGCGCCCGGCAGCGCTTCGCCATCGAGTGCGACTACCTCGCCCTCTACGAAACGTAATGTCACGCGCAGCGGTTGCTCCGGCCAGCGCTCCCGCGGTGCACACCAGCCGCGCGCGCCTTCGCCGGGGGCCTCCCAGCGGTCAACTTCACCGCCGGACAAGGTCAATCCGAGCAG
>JALYOU010000067.1 GCA_030856725.1 Pseudomonadota bacterium | reverse complement strand
GGCAGCAAGATCCTGTATTGCTCCTTCTGCGGCAAAAGCCAGCACGAGGTCCGCAAGCTGATCGCGGGCCCGAGCGTGTTCATCTGCGATGAATGCGTGGAGCTGTGCAACGACATCATCCGCGAGGAGCTGGAAGAGAAGTCGCAGTCGGCCCGCAGCTCCCTGCCCAAGCCACGCGAAATCCTCGATGTCCTCGACCAGTACGTGATCGGCCAGCTGCGCGCCAAGCGCACGCTCGCCGTCGCTGTGTACAACCATTACAAGCGCATCGAAAGCCGGCAGAAGGCCGACGATGTTGAACTGGCGAAATCCAACATTCTGCTGGTTGGCCCGACCGGCTCGGGCAAGACGTTGCTGGCCGAAACGCTGGCGCGATTGCTCAACGTGCCGTTCACCATCGCCGACGCGACCACGCTGACCGAAGCTGGTTACGTCGGTGAGGATGTCGAGAACATCATCCAGAAGCTGCTGCAGAAGTGCGACTACGATGTCGAGAAGGCGCAGCAGGGCATCGTCTATATCGACGAGATCGACAAGATCTCGCGCAAGAGCGAAAACCCGTCGATCACACGCGACGTGTCCGGTGAAGGCGTGCAGCAGGCACTGCTGAAGCTGATCGAAGGCACCGTCGCCAGCGTGCCCCCGCAGGGCGGGCGCAAGCATCCTCAGCAGGAATTCCTGCAGGTCGATACGCGCAACATCCTGTTCATCGTCGGCGGCGCGTTCGCCGGCCTGGAAAAGATCATCCAGCAGCGCAGCACCGAGGCCGGCGGCATCGGTTTCGGCGCCAAGGTCAAGAGTTCCGAGCGCAAGACCGAGATGGGCAAGGTGTTGTCGAACGTCGAACCCGAAGACCTGATCAAGTTCGGCCTCATTCCTGAGTTCGTCGGCCGCCTGCCGGTGGTCGCGACCTTGGAAGAACTGGACGAGGCCGCGCTGGTCAAGATCCTGACCGAGCCCAAGAACGCCATCAGCAAGCAGTTCAAGCGACTGTTCGAGATGGAAGGCGTGGAATTGGAATTCCGTCCCGACGCCTTGACTGCGATCGCACGCAAGGCGCTCAAGCGCAAGACCGGCGCGCGCGGGCTGCGCACGATTGTCGAGTCGGTCCTGCTTGACACGATGTACGACCTGCCATCACTGGAAAACGTGAGCAAGGTCGTGGTGGACGAGTCGGTGATCGAGCACAAGTCCGAGCCGTACCTGATCTATGAAAGCGCGCCGGTACAGCCCAAGGTGGCTTCGGCGGAGTAAGTCGGGAAATACGCGGAACCGATAGCCGGTAACCGCTGCCAGGCAAATGGCAGCCATGGGACGTCATTCCGGGGCCTCGTGGAATGACGAAAAGATGCTTTATTCCTGTCGGCTACGGCTACCCGGTTCTCGCCGGAACCCTCTTGCTTGCTGCCGACTGGCATCGCCCCGCGCCCCGCATTCATGTGCAAATCCCTGATCCGTAAGGGCCCGCGGCGCACGTGCCCTGCGCCCATGAAATCCAGCTTGCCTCCCCCAGCCGGGACCCCCATAAATCGTACATCGCGGTAGCCACCACGGCGGTCGCTGCCGAACACATCTGGAGATTCCATGACCGAACTGACCGAACACGACATCCTGCAACTGCCGGTGCTGCCGCTGCGCGACGTGGTCGTGTTCCCGCACATGGTCATTCCGCTGTTCGTCGGGCGCGACAAGTCGATCAAGGCGCTCGACCAGGCCATGGAATCCGACAAGCGCATCCTGCTGGTCGCGCAGAAATCCGCCGAAACCGACGATCCCGGCGCCGAAGACCTGTACGACATCGGCACTCTCGCGCACGTGCTGCAACTGCTGAAGTTGCCAGACGGCACCATCAAGGTGCTGGTCGAAGGCGTGTCGCGCGCGCGCGTGGACAACGTCAGCGAAAACGATGGCGCGCTGATCGGGCATGGCATCGAAATCGAATCCGCCGACTCGCGCGAAGGCCGCGAAGTGGAAGCGGTCGCACGTTCGTTGATGGGCCTGTTCGAACAGTACGTCAAGACCAATCGCAAGCTGCCACCGGAACTGCTGCAGACGTTGTCCGGCATCGACGAGCCGGGACGCCTTGCCGATACCATCGCCGCGCATCTCGGCGTGCGGTTGTCGGACAAGCAGAAGCTGCTGGAAACCATCGAAATCGGCGACCGCCTCGAATTGCTGGTCGGTTTTGTCGATGGCGAGATCGACGTGCAGCAGCTGGAGAAACGCATCCGCGGCCGCGTCAAGTCGCAGATGGAGAAAAGCCAGCGCGAGTACTACCTCAACGAACAGATGAAGGCGATCCAGAAGGAACTGGGCGAAATCGACGACGCGCCCAACGACATCGACGAACTCGCGCGCAAGATCACCGAGGCCGGCATGCCCAAGCCCGTGGAAGCCAAGGCCAAGGCCGAATTCGCCAAGCTCAAACAGATGTCGCCGATGTCCGCTGAAGCCGCCGTCGTGCGCAACTATCTCGACTGGCTGCTCGGCGTTCCGTGGAAAAAGCGCAGCAAGGTGCGCAAGGACCTCAAGGCCGCGCAGGATGTGCTGGACGCGGACCACTACGGCCTCGAAAAAGTCAAGGAACGCATCCTCGAATATCTCGCTGTGCAGACGCGCGTGAAGCAGATGAAGGGCGCGATCCTGTGTCTGGTCGGCCCGCCCGGCGTGGGCAAGACCTCGCTCGGGCAGTCCATCGCCAAGGCCACCAATCGCAAGTTCGTGCGCATGTCGCTGGGCGGCGTGCGCGACGAGGCGGAAATCCGCGGCCATCGCCGCACCTACGTCGGTTCGATGCCGGGCCGCATCGTGCAGAACCTCAACAAGACCGGCACGCGCAATCCACTGTTCATGCTCGACGAGATCGACAAGATGTCGATGGATTTCCGTGGTGATCCGTCTTCGGCATTGCTTGAAGTGCTAGATCCCGAGCAGAACAATGCCTTCAACGACCATTACCTCGAAGTCGATCTCGATCTGAGCGAAGTCATGTTCGTGGCGACTGCAAATTCGCTCAACATTCCCGGCCCGCTGCTCGATCGCATGGAAGTGATCCGCATTCCCGGTTACACCGAGGAAGAGAAGCTCAACATCGCCATGCGTTATCTGTTGCCGAAGCAGATGAAGGCCAACGGGTTGAAGGAATCCGAACTGAAAATCGC
>JALYOU010000059.1 GCA_030856725.1 Pseudomonadota bacterium | reverse complement strand
TGCGTTACGTGCCGCTGACGGCGAAACGCGTCACTGGCATTGTCTCGCGCGGCGGTTCGATCCTGGCGAAATGGTGCCTGTCGCACCACAAGGAAAATTTCCTCTACACGCACTTCGAGGACATCTGCGAGATCATGAAGGCCTACGACGTGGCCTTCTCGCTCGGTGACGGTCTGCGTCCCGGCTGCATCGTCGATGCCAACGATGCCGCGCAGTTCGGCGAACTGGAAACGCTCGGTGAGCTGACCAAG
This sequence comes from Pseudomonadota bacterium, assembly GCA_030856725.1. Taxonomy (GTDB): domain Bacteria; phylum Pseudomonadota; class Gammaproteobacteria; order Xanthomonadales; family Xanthomonadaceae; genus JALYOU01. The sequence goes on along the minus strand of JALYOU010000059.1, from coordinate 2,155 downwards.
ATCGCGTGGAAGCACGACGTGCAGACCATGATCGAAGGCCCCGGCCACGTGCCGATGCAGTTGATCAAGGAGAACATGGACAAGCAGCTGGCCGAATGCGGCGAGGCGCCGTTCTACACGCTGGGCCCGCTGACCACCGACATCGCGCCGGGCTACGACCACATCACCAGCGCGATCGGCGCGGCGATGATCGGTTGGTACGGCACCGCGATGCTCTGCTACGTCACGCCCAAGGAGCATCTGGGCCTGCCGAATCGCGAGGATGTGCGCGACGGCATCATGGCCTACAAGATTGCGGCGCACGCGTCCGATCTTGCGAAAGGCCATCCGGGCGCGCAGGTGCGCGACAACGCCTTGTCGAAGGCGCGTTTCGAGTTTCGCTGGGACGACCAGTTCAACTTGGGACTCGACCCGGAGAAGGCGAAGTCCTTCCATGACGAAACGCTGCCGAAGGATGCGCACAAGCTCGCGCATTTCTGCTCGATGTGCGGGCCGCACTTCTGCTCGATGAAGATCACCCAGGACGTCCGCGACTACGCCGCCGAGCACGGCGTCGACGAGGCGGCGGCGCTTGATGTCGGGATGGCGGAGAAGTCGGCGGAGTTCAAGGCCTCGGGCGCAAAGGTGTATCACGTGGAATGAGCAGACCGCTTGTCATTCCAGCGAACGTGAATGACGAGCCCGAAGGCTGCTGAACGCTTGCATCTGGTGACGCAAGTCAAGCGTAAACTTTCTCCCGGAACGCCACGGAGATCACCATGCAATCCTTCAGATCCACTGCCACCCGATGGCTTGCCATCGCCGCGCTGCTGAGCCTGCTGGCCGCCTGCGCCACCGGTCCGCGCATCCGCACCGACTACGATCCCGAAGCTGACTTCGGCCGCTACCGCAGCTACGCGTTCTACCAGCCGATCGCGATGGAAACATCGGGCTATTCGACTTACATCACCGATCGCGTCAAGACCAACATCCGCCGCGAGATGCAGGCGCGTGGCTACACGTACAATGAGACCTCGCCGGACCTGCGGGTGAACTTCCAGGGTATCGTCGAGGAACGGACCGACGTGTACTCGATGCCGAGGGTCGATTACCAGTACTACTACAGCTACCGCGCGCGCAGTTATGTAGCCGTGCCGGTCTGGTACGACGAGGCGCAGGTCAGTCGTTACACCGAAGGCACGCTGACCGTCGACGTGGTGGATGCCGCGCGCAACCGCATGGTGTGGACGGGCGATGCGATCGGCCGTGTCACGCAGCGCACGCCGCAGGAACGCGCGGCGCAGGTCGATCGCTCGATCACGGATATCTTCGCGAAGTATCCGTACCGTGCCGGATCGGGCCAGCCCGTCGTTGCAGAATGACGTCACGCTAATTGACGTCACGCCAAGTGACATCACGCGATCGCAGAGTCATCTTGCGATGATGCCCCGGCTGCGCTTTGCGCAGTCGTAATCGACCGGACATAACAAGGGCGTCCTGAACCGATGCAGCTACAGAGCGAACGCACATCGCGATGGGCCTTGCTGGCGCGCCGACATCCATCGGCGTTCCTGCTGGCCGCGCAACTGCTGAGCCTGCTGGTCTATCCGCTGATGGACGAGACTCCGAGCGGCCGGGTGCTGTTCAGCGCGGTGGCGTTGGTGATCGTGCCGCTGGCGGTGTGGGTGGTGAACCGGAGCCATGCATGGAACTGGATCGCCTGGTCGCTCGCGTTGCCGGCGATGGGGTTGTCGGTGCTGGCGATCCTGCTGGACAGACCCGGTTTCCTGGTCGCGTCCTCGCTGCTGGAGTCGGTTTTGTATCTGTATGCGGCCGGCGGCCTGATCGTATACATGATGCACGATCACAAGGTCTCGGCCGACGAACTGTTCGCGGCTGGCGCGACATTCACCCTGCTGGCATGGGGGTTCGCCTATGCCTACTACGTATGCCAGGCGTGGTATCCAGGCAGTTTTGCCGGGGCCGTGGATCCCGACCGCCCGCGCCGCTGGATGGAGCTGCTGTTCCTCAGCTTCACCACGCTGTCGGGGGTTGGGATTGGCGACATCCTGCCGCTGGGCTCTCAGGCGCGGGTGCTGGTGATGCTGGAAATGCTCACCGGCGTCGGCTATCTGGCAGCGGTCGTCGGCCGCCTGATCGGCCTGACCATCATCCG
>JALYOU010000143.1 GCA_030856725.1 Pseudomonadota bacterium | reverse complement strand
TTCGACAACCTCAGTGACTACTACGATGTGAGCTTGAAGCAGGCGCGCCTGCAGCGGTTCATGGCGCATCCGCGCTACACGCATATCCAGGCCGATCTTGCCGATCGAGCCGCCGTCGAAGCGGCGTTCGCCACGCATAAACCGCAGCGCGTGGTCCACCTTGCCGCGCAGGCAGGCGTGCGCTACGCCGCGCAGAATCCGCATGTCTATGTCAGCAGCAACGTCACCGGGTTTCTGCATGTGCTCGAGGGCTGCCGGCACCATGGCGTCGAACACCTGGTGTTCGCCTCCACCAGTTCGGTGTACGGCGCCAATACCGACATGCCGTTCTCCGAACATGCCTCCACCGAGCATCCGCTGACCCTCTACGCCGCCACCAAGAAAGCCAACGAGCAAATGGCGCACAGTTACGCGCATCTCTACGGCTTGCCCACCACCGGCCTGCGGTTTTTCACCGTCTACGGCCCCTGGGGCCGGCCCGACATGGCGCTGTTCCTGTTCACCAAGGCCATCCTGGCCGGCGACAGCATCCAGGTGTTCAACCACGGCCGACACAAGCGCAGCTTCACCTACATCGACGACATCGTCGAAGGCGTGGTGCGCACCCTGGACAACGTGCCGGCTTCCAATCCCGCATGGAACAGCGACGCGCCCGATCCGGCGAGCAGTAACGCGCCGTATCGCCTCTACAACATCGGCAACGAGACCGCGGTCGAACTGCTGCGCTACATCGAGGTGCTGGAACAGTGCTTGGCTCGCAAGGCGCGCATCGAGATGCTGCCGTTGCAGGCCGGAGACGTGCCCGCGACCGAGGCAGACGTCTCCGAACTGGTGCAGGCCGTGGGCTATGCACCCCGCGTTTCAGTGGAGGACGGCGTCGCCCGTTTCGTGCGCTGGTATCGCGACTACCACGGCGCCTGATCCCCGGCACCAACGACTCACGAAGATTCCGCACAAACGCATGGATCATTTATGAAAGCTGTAATTCTCGCGGGTGGCCTTGGCACCCGCATCAGCGAAGAATCCCATCTCAAGCCCAAGCCGATGATCGAAATCGGCGGCAAGCCGATCCTGTGGCACATCATGAAGTCGTATTCGCATTACGGAATCACCGACTTCATCATCTGCCTGGGCTACCGCGGCTACGTGATCAAGGAATACTTCGCCAACTATTTCCTGCACATGTCCGATGTCACCTTCGACATGGCCAACAACCGGATGGAAGTGCACCAGGGCTATGCCGAACCCTGGCGCGTCACGCTCATCGACACCGGACAGGACACGATGACCGGCGGGCGTCTGAAACGCGTGCGCGAACACGTCGGCAACGAGACCTTCTGCTTCACCTACGGCGACGGCGTGGCCGATGTCGATATCGGCGCGCTCATCGCCTTCCACCAGAGCCACGGCCGACAAGCGACCGTGACCGCTATCCAGCCGCCCGGTCGCTACGGCGCGTTGGACATGCGCGGACCGGCGGTGGACAGCTTCCAGGAAAAACCGGCTGGAGACGGTGCGTGGATCAATGGCGGATTTTTCGTGCTGGAACCCGCCGTGTTCGACCTGATCGGCGGCGACCAGACGAGCTGGGAATCCCGGCCGCTGCAGCAACTCGCAAACAGCGGACAGCTGATGGCCTATCAGCACGCGGGCTTCTGGCAGGCGATGGACACGCTGCGCGACAAGACCCATCTGGAAGAACTCTGGAGCCAGGATCCGCCGTGGAAGGTCTGGGCATGACCCTGTTTGGTGATCGCTACCGCGGCTGCCGTGTCCTGCTGACCGGTCATACCGGCTTCAAGGGCAGCTGGCTTGCCTTGTGGCTGACCGAACTCGGGGCCGAGGTCGTCGGCGTGGCCTTGCCGCCCGACACCGCGCCGAACCACTGGGACCTGCTGGGGCTGGACATCGCCGAACACCGGATTGATCTTCGCGATCAAGTCGCACTGGTCGATGTCGTAAAAAAAACCCGGCCTGACATCGTGTTGCATCTCGCGGCGCAGGCCCTGGTCCGGCGGTCGTATCGCGACCCGCTCGAAACCTGGTCGACGAATGTCATGGGCACCGCCGGTCTGCTGGAAGCCTGCAGAGGCGTCGACACAATTCGCGCCATCGTCGTGGTCACGTCCGACAAGTGCTATGAGAACCGCGAGTGGGAATGCGGCTACCGGGAAACCGATCCGCTCGGTGGCCACGATCCGTACAGTGCGTCGAAAGCCGCCACTGAACTGGTGGCAGCGAGCTATCGGCAGTCGTTTTTTCATACGCCCGACGCACCACTGCTTGCCACCGCACGCGCCGGGAATGTGGTCGGCGGCGGCGACTGGTCCCAGGACCGGCTCATTCCCGACCTGGTGCGCGCTGCCGCTGCCGGCGACGCACTCGAAATCCGCTCGCCGCATGCCACGCGTCCCTGGCAACACGTGCTCGAGTCGCTGAGCGGATATCTGCTGCTCGGGCAGCGCCTGCTGGAAGGCGACCGCGATGCCGCGCGAAGCTGGAACTTCGGCCCCGACGCGGACGGCAACCGCAGCGTGGCCGACATTCTTGCAACGCTGCAAGCGTACTGGCCCGAGCTGGTCTGGCAGGTCACGCGCGAGCCACAACCGCACGAAGCAACCTTGCTATACCTCGACAGCACCTTGGCGCGCGCGCGACTTGGCTGGAAATCGGTCTGGGCAGTGAACGAAGCGCTTGCCGCCACCGCGGACTGGTATCGCAGCCATCTTGCGACCGGCCATGTGCAAAGCAGGTCGCAGCTGGCCGCTTACGTGGCCGCGGCGCAGTCCGGCGCACGCGTCTGGACCGCGTCTTGAACATCCATCCCACTGCCATCGCCGGTGTCGTCGTGGTCGAGACGACACCGTTCACCGACGCGCGCGGCGCGTTCGCGCGCCTGTATTGCGACAACGAGCTTGCATCGGTGCTGGGCGATCGCCGCATCGTCCAGATCAATCATTCGCGCACGCACGCGGCCGGTGCCGTACGCGGCCTGCACTACCAGCGCGCCCCGCATGCGGAAATGAAACTGGTGCGCTGCATCCATGGTCGCGTGTGGGATGTGGCCGTCGACCTGCGCGCGGGATCGTCCACGTTCCGCCAGTGGCACGCCGAAGAACTCACGCCAGGTAACACCCGCATGCTGGTGGTTCCCGAAGGCTGCGCGCACGGATTCCAGGTGCTCGAGGCGGACAGCGAGTTGCTTTACCTGCACACCGCGCGTTACCTCCCCGATGCCGAAGGCGGCGTGCGTTGGGACGATCCGGATCTGGGCATCGCCTGGCCGCTCCCCGTCACCGATCTGTCGGAGCGCGACACACGTCATCCCGTCACACGCGACTTTCCCGGACTCGCGACATGAGATCAGCGACATGAACTGCCGACATTGCCAGACGCCACTTGAACACGTGTTCCTCGACCTGGGATTCGCGCCGCCGTCCAACGCTTATCTGATTGTCGCGCAGCTCAAGTCGCCCGAACTGTATTTCCCGTTGAAGTTGTATGTCTGCGCACACTGCTGGCTGGTGCAGACGGATGAGTATTCGCAGGCCGACACGCTGTTCGACGACGAATACGCGTATTTCTCGTCCGTGTCGCAGACCTGGCTGCAGCACGCAGCCGAGTACACGGACATGGTCGTCAAGCGACTCGGTCTGGACGCGAACAGCTTCGTCATCGAAGTGGCTTCCAACGATGGCTATCTTCTGAAGAACTTCGTTGCGGCCGGGATTCCGTGCCTGGGCATCGAGCCCACGGCCAGTACCGCCGATGCTGCCGAAGCGATTGGCGTGCCCGTGTGCCGGGAATTCTTCGGCCAGTCGCTGGCGCGGCGACTGGTGGACGAAGGACGCCAGGCGGACCTGATCGCCGGCAACAACGTGTATGCGCACGTGCCCGACATCAACGATTTTTCCGCGGGCCTGAAACTCGCGCTGAAACCGGGCGGCACCATCACGCTGGAATTTCCACATCTCATGCGCCTGATCGAACAGGCGCAGTTCGATACCGTGTACCACGAGCACTTTTCCTATCTCTCGCTGCAGGCCGTCACCCGTATTTTCCAGCGCGCCGGCCTGCGCGTTTTCGACGTGCAGGAGTTGCCGACCCACGGCGGCAGCCTGCGCATCAATGGCTGCCACGAGGATGACACGCGTCCCACGACGGATGGGGTCCGCAACACGCTGCAGACCGAGGAAACATTCGGACTGTGTTCGCTGGAGGTGTACAGCACCTTCCAGGAGAGGGCGGACAAGGTGAAGAACGGCCTGGTGCGATTCCTGATCGAGCAGAAAGACGCAGGAAAAAAAGTCGCCGCCTATGGCGCGGCAGCCAAAGGTGTCACGTTGCTCAACTATGGCGGCGTCAAGCCCGACCTGTTGCCGTATGTCTGCGACGCAGCGGCATCCAAACAGGGCAAATTCCTTCCCGGCAGCCACATCCCGATTCTTGCGCCTGCCGAACTGCGCGACGCCAAGCCTGACGTCGT
>JALYOU010000363.1 GCA_030856725.1 Pseudomonadota bacterium | reverse complement strand
CGTATAAACACGGCGGCGCCAGGGGGGCCAATAGCGCGCAGACGCGCGCCAGCAGCTGGATCACGAACCTGCTCGAGTCGCAGCGTGCGACCGGTTCGTCGCTGGAGTTCCTGGAAAACGTCAAGGTAGATCTGTTCCCCGACGAGGTGTATTTGTTCACCCCCAAGGGCGACATCCTTGCACTGCCGCGCAACGCAACCGCGCTGGATTTTGCCTATGCCGTGCATACCGACGTGGGCAATCACGCGGTGGCCGCGCGCGTCGACAAAAAACTGGTGCCGTTGCGTACCAAGCTCAGCAGCGGCCAGCATGTCGAAGTCATCACCGCCAAGGCATCTGCGCCCAAGCCGCACTGGCTGGAATTCGTCGTCTCCGGCAAGGCGCGCACATCGATCCGGCACCAACTGAAAAGCCTCGAACACGAGGACGCCGTGCAGCTCGGTCATCGCATGCTCGATCGTGCGCTGGAGTCGATCGACACGTCACTCGACCGGCTTCCCGCCGTGCGTCTCGAACACTACCTGCACGAACATCGTTATCCGCGCCTGGAAGCGCTACTTGCCGACATCGCGCTCGGCAACCGCATGCCGGCGCAGGTCGCGCAATCGCTCGCGCGGCAGACGCCGGAGACGCCCGACCTGCTCGACAGCCTGCGCGCTCTGCAGGGCGAAGATCGTATCCTGATCACCGGCACCGAGCGCGGTGTCATCAGCTTCGCAAACTGCTGCCTGCCGATTCCCGGCGACGACATCATGGGCTATCACACCACCGGCAAGGGCATCGTCGTGCACCGGCAGGATTGCCCCAACGTCGCCGACTATCGCAAGTCGCCCGAACGCTGGGTGCAGATCGGCTGGGATCGTAGCGTGACCGGCGATTTTCAGGCGGCATTGCGCATCGAAGTCGACAACCGCCCCGGCGTGCTCGCACAGGTGGCCGCGGCCATCGCACAGGCTGAATCCAACATCGACCGCGTGGAATACCTCGAACGCGACACCGGTGTTTCCGCGATCCGCTTCCTGATCGAAGTCAAGGACCGCAAGCACTTGGCCGACGTGATCCGTCGCACGCGGCGGTTGTCGGTGGTGCATGGGGTGCAGAGGTTGTGAGTTGAGTTGGCTTTTTCGTACGAACGGCTTTAACCGCGAGCTTTTCGTTTCGTCGCCAAGAACTCAAAGGCTCGCGGCTAAAGCCGTTCGTACGAAGAGCGAGGCATCGACATGCCACTTACGGCCGTCGCTAAACTAGGTCATCAAAAATATCCGGAGCGCTGCATGTCCCGCCAGATCATCCAAAGCAAAAAAGCCCCCGCCGCGATCGGGCCGTATTCGCAGGCCGTGCGTGCGGGCAATACGATCTATTGTTCCGGCGCGATCGCACTGGATCCGGACAGCGGCCTGCTGGTCGAGGGCGGCATCGAGGCCGAAGCGCGACGTGCTTTTGACAACCTCAAGGCAATCTGCGAAGCCGCCGGCGGCTCGTTCGACCAGATCGTGCGCGTTGGTCTCTACCTGACCGATCTCAGCCAGTTTTCCATCGTCAACAATGTCATGGCCGAATACTTCAACGCACCTTATCCCGCGCGTTCGACCATCGGCGTGGCCGCATTGCCGCGTGGCGCGGCCTTCGAGGTCGATGCGGTTATGGTCATCGACTGACCGCGGTGCCGCGCATCGCACGCAACGCGCCTTCGTTCGCGGCAACATTCGCGGTGGTCGGCGAAACGCCGCTGACAAGCTTGCCCGGCGTCGGCGCGCGCGTCGCCGAAAAACTTGCCGCGCGTGGCCTGAACACTTTGCAGGACCTATGGCTGCAACTGCCGCGCCAGTACGAGGACCGCACGTCGATCACGCCCATCCGGCAATTGCAGTCCGGCGTGGCTGCGCAGATCGATGGTCGTGTCGAAGCGGTGGAGCGCGGGTTTCGCTATAAACCATCATTGCGCGTGGCGGTCGGCGACGATTCGCACGCCACGCTGGTGCTGCGCTTCTTCCATTTCCGTGCCGCGCAGGCCGCACAGTTCGTGCCGGGCGCGCGCGTGCGCTGTTACGGCACGCCCAAGGCCGGCCATCACGGTTTCGAGATCGTGCATCCGAGTTATCGCTTCCTCGAGGAAAGCGAAGCCGGCTTGAGCGACCAGCTCGACCCCGTGTATCCCGCCATCGAAGGCATCGGTCCGGCCACGTTGCGCAAACTGATCGTACAGGCGCTCGACAAGTTGCCCGACGACGACGCATTGGAACTGTTGCCGCGCGAAATGTTGTCTGGAATGAAATTACCTTCATTGCGCGATGCGTTGTTGACCATGCACCGGCCGCCGCGCGATGCCGATGTCGCGAAGCTGGTTGCCGGCACGCACCCCGCGCAGCAACGATTGGCGATCGAAGAACTCCTCGCCCATTACCTGAGCCTGCGCAGGCAACGCATCGCCCTGCAGCAACACGAGGCACCCGCCCTCGTGTGTCGCGGCGTACTGGTTGATCGTCTGCAACAGTCGCTGCCGTTCGCCTTGACCGGCGCGCAACAACGCGTGTTCGCGCAGATCCGGCACGACCTCGCGCAACCCATGCCGATGCTGCGGCTGGTGCAGGGCGATGTCGGCAGCGGCAAGACCGTCGTCGCGGCATTGGCGGCGATGCTGGCGATCGAATCCGGCAAGCAGGTGGCGTTGATGGCGCCAACGGAGTTGCTGGCAGAACAGCACCTTGTGAACCTGCGCGGCTGGCTCGAGCCACTCGGCGTGCGTGTTGCCTGGCTGGCCGGCAAGGTGATCGGCAAGGCGCGTGCGAATGTGTTGCGCGACGTCGCCTCGGGCGAGGCGCAGGTCGTCGTTGGCACGCATGCGTTGATGCAGGAAGGGGTGGTCTTCCACCATCTTGCGCTGGCCATCGTCGATGAGCAGCACCGCTTCGGCGTGCATCAACGCCTTGCCTTGCGCGACAAAGGCGCGCGGAAGGCGCATTCCGACACGAACGCGGTGCCGCACCAGCTGGTGATGACAGCCACCCCGATTCCACGCACGCTGGCGATGGCCGCGTACGCCGACCTCGATGTGTCGGCGATCGACGAATTGCCGCCGGGCCGCACGCCCGTGCAAACGGTCGTGCTGACGGCCGAACGCCGCGCTGAACTCATCGAACGCATCCGCGGCGCATGCGCGGAGGGCCGACAGGTCTATTGGGTCTGCACGTTGATCGATGAGTCGGACGACCTGGTGGCACAGGCGGCGGAGAGTACGTTCGAGGCGCTGTCGAAGGCGTTGCCGGAACTGCGGGTCGGGCTCGTGCATGGACGCATGAAAGCCAACGACAAGCAGGCGATGATGCGCGCGTTCAAGACCGCGGACATCGACCTGCTGGTCGCGACCACGGTGATCGAAGTGGGCGTGGACGTGGCCAACGCATCGCTGATGATCGTCGAGAACGCTGAGCGTCTTGGTCTTGCGCAGCTGCACCAGCTGCGTGGCCGCGTCGGTCGCGGCAGTGCGCAATCGAGCTGCGTGCTGATGTACCAGTCGCCGCTGTCGCTGCTCGCGCGGCAGCGGCTGGAGACGATGCGCCAGACCAATGATGGCTTCGTCATTGCCGAAAAGGATTTGGAATTGCGTGGTCCCGGCGAGTTGCTCGGGACGCGACAGACAGGTCTTGCCGCATTTCGCGTTGCGGATCTGGCGCGGGATGCTGCCTTGTTGCCGCAGGTGCGCGAGATTGCCGACGTGTTACTGGCGGAGTCGCCGGATATTGCCGACAGGATCGTGGATCGCTGGGTGGGTGGGGCGGCGCGGTATGCCAGTGCTTGATCTAGGAGACATTCCATGAAGAGATTGCTATTGATCGCGGTATTGCTATTTGCAGCATGGAAAGGTTACGAGCATCTTTCGTCGCCTCTCTCTGCGATTTCAGATTCTTCGGAACCGATATCCCCGTCGTTTCAAGCGCCTGCAACGGAGTTGGCAACCGCCCCTGCGCCGACATTCCAGTGCGACGGCAGGCAACACTGCTCGCAGATGAATTCACGCGCCGAGGCCGAGTTCTTCGTTCGCAATTGCCCAGATACGAAAATGGATGGCGATCGCGATGGTGACCCTTGTGAGAACGACAGCAGATTTTGAGGGCAGAACAACGTGACTAGCCGCATACCTTTACTCATCGACACCGACCCCGGCGTCGACGACGCGCTCGCCCTGCTGATGGCGTTCAATGATCCACGGCACGAAGTGGTCGGCCTGACCATTGCTGCTGGCAACGTCGGCCTCGAGCACACCGTTCGCAACGCGTTGAAGTTGTGCGAAGTGTGCGAGATCGATGTGCCCGTCTTCGCTGGCTGCCCATCGCCGCTGCTGCATCCGGCGCCGGACGCGGCCGATGTGCACGGGCGCGATGGCTTCGGCGATATCCAGTACCCGCCGCCCTCGCGCAGCGCTGACACTGAGCACGCCGCGCAAGCGATCCTGCGCCTGTCGCATGCACACGCCGGCCAGCTGCTGCTGGTCGCGCTCGGGCCGCTCACCAACCTCGCGCTGGCGCTCAAGCTCGATCCGAGCCTGCCCCAGCGTCTCGCCAGGCTGGTGGTCATGGGCGGCGCCGTGACCGGCCACGGCAACATCACGCCGACGGCTGAGTTCAACATCCATTTCGACCCGGAAGCCGCGCACATCGTGTTCGAGGCCTTTCCCAAGTTCGATCTGGCCGATTGGGAAGCCGTCCTCTCGCATGGATTGACGCACGCCGACGTCGATCAGTGGCTGGCCGCGGCGTCCCCGCGCGCGAAGTTTTACGAGGCAATTTCCCGCCAGACCCGCACCGGGTCCGCGCAGAGGCGCGGCGAACGGTGGCATTCGGCTGATGCGCTCGCCATGGCGTACGCGCTGCAGCCCGAGGGCGTGCTGGAAGCGTTGGAACGTCCGCTGGCCGTTGAACTGGAAGGCCGGCTGACACGCGGAGCCACCTTGGTTGACTGGAACCGCCTTCTGGGCAGGCCGGACAACGCCGCAATCCTGATGCGCTATGACCAAACCCGGTTCGAGCGTCTCATCCGCGACGCGCTGACGGCGAATTAGCTGAATCGCCTCGATCGCGAGCAGCAACTCCGGCGGTCTGCCGAACCAAACCCGGGCAGATCGCAGGACTTGCCCGGCCCCGCCACGGCCGCTATCATGCCCGGCTTCCCGCAACTGACTGGGCTCGCCATGAAAGACGGCGTACATCCCGAATACCGCGACGTCGTCTTCCAGGACGTCACTTCGGACTTCAAGATCCTGACCCGTTCCACCCTCTCCAGCAAGGAGACGGTGAAGTGGGAAGACGGCAATGAATATCCCTTGGTCAAGGTCGAAGTCTCCTCGTCCTCGCACCCGTTCTACACGGGCCAGAACAAGGTCATGGATACCAGCGGCCGTATCGACAAGTTCAAGCGTCGCTACAAGTAATCCTCGCGTACGCGATGCATGACGGCCGCCCAAGAGGCGGCCGTTTACGTTTGCGGTCATTGAAACCCACCAGCGTCATGGGGGGCTTGGCCTGTTGCAGCGCACGACGCGACGCCAACCTGCCATACGCATGCGTTCGCCACAGAATCGCTATGCGATAATTGATGCACCGCGGCAGTGCCGTGGCTCCATCCATACGCCGATCGCTTCGCAACGCTGCCTCGTTTCGCGCGCGGCTACGCGAACGCTGGTCTTCGAGGAGTGCGTCAGTGCCCGATCTGCCCATATCTGAATTGAAGCGCGTCACGCTTAACGCCGGCGACACGTCGGTCACGCTGCCGGTGCATCACGGCACGCTCGGCAATCCGTGCATCGACATCGCCACGTTGCCGAAGGAAACCGGCTGCTTTACCTACGACTCTGGCTTCACCGCCACCGCGTCGTGCAAGTCCGCGATCACCTACATCGATGGCGATGCCGGCGTGCTGATGTATCGCGGCTATCCGATCGAGCAACTGGCCAAGCATTCGAACTTCCTTGAAGTCGCGTACCTGTTGATGCAGGGCGAATTGCCGAACAAGGACGAGTTTGCGAAGTTCGAGAACGAAGTCACCCACCACACGATGATGCACGAGGCCTTCAAAGGCTTCCTCGGCGGATTCCGCCACGATGCGCATCCGATGGCGATGCTGGTCGGCATGCTGGGTTCGATGGCCAGCTTCTATCACAACGATCTCGATTACGAAGATCCTGCCGAGCGCCACCTGGCGGCGATCCGCCTGATCGCGAAAGTGCCGACGATCGCCGC
>JALYOU010000360.1 GCA_030856725.1 Pseudomonadota bacterium | reverse complement strand
ATCGCAGCGTGTCCTGGGATATGGAAGCACTATCGTTCGGCCACGGCGCGGTGCGTAGCGACGCACCGGACGACGACGCGCAGGAAACGATGTGGCGCACCTACTACGCGAACATCTTCAATCCCGCGCGCGTCAATCCGCGCATGATGCGGCAGGAGATGCCGCAGAAATACTGGAAAAACCTGCCCGAAGCGCACCTGCTGCCGGACCTGCTGCGCGACGCCGGCCAGCGCGTGCGCGACATGGCCGAGCGCGCGCCGGAGCCTGTGCGCAGGCGTATTCCGTTGCCGCCGCAGCTCGCGCCCGATCCGGTCGATGACAGTCTCGCCGCGTTGAAATCGGCCGCGCGCGAGTGCCGGCGATGTCCGCTCTGGGAACCGGCGACACAGACGGTCTTCGGCGAAGGCCCAGAAGACGCGCGCATCATGATCGTCGGCGAGCAACCCGGAGACGAAGAAGACCTGAGCGGACGTCCGTTCGTCGGCCCTGCAGGCAAGCTCTTCAATCGCGCGCTGTCGGAACTCGGCATTGACCGCGCACAGCTTTATGTCACCAATGCGGTCAAGCATTTCAAGTTCGAACGACGCGGCAGGTTCCGCCTGCATCGCAATCCGGAACCGTCGGAACGCGCTGCGTGCCGCGTGTGGCTGGAACGCGAGTTGGCGACCGTGCGCCCGCACATCGTGGTGTGCATGGGCGCGACTGCATCGGAAGCGGTGTTCGGCAAGGGATTCAAACTGCTGCAGGAACGCGGCGTCTGGCGCACCCTCGCCGATGGCACCCGCGTCTTCGCCACCGTGCATCCGGCATGGGTGCTGCGACAACGGGATCTCGCGCAACGCGACGTGGCCTATCGCAATCTTGTGGACGACCTGGCCTTGTTGTTGCCGGAAATGCCAGCAGGCTGAGCGTGCGACTCAGGTTTATCCGGTCGCGCCCGCTCCCAGGATGCCACCGGACCCGGCCGCGCAACGAACAGGGAATGACACGCCGGCATGCCCTGCGATTTCATCTGGTCGAAGCGTGCCGGACTGCGCACGCTCAACTTGTCGAGCAGGTGCTGCCACTCGCAGGCGAGCTGGTCGTGCGTCACGACGATCGGTTCAAGCACCCGCACCGGGCCGATCTTGCTGCGGTCGAACGCATAACCGCGCATGCACGCCTCGACATGGATCTCCGCAAGGTACGCATTGATCGCCAGACGTGGTGACGCATGCGCCTGAAACCGCTCGAGTTGCGGATGACGCGTGTATCCGCGCGTTGCGCCCCTCAGCACGGCACGTGCGAGCAGGCTTTCGCGCCACAAGGCCACCAGTCCTTGTGCATCGAGATAACGGGGGTGCAATGACCACAGACGCATGCGCAGGCAATTCGATGTTGACGGTCATCCATTCGATGACGGCGCATTGTTGCATTCAACGCTGCATCTGGATCGTCTCGCGCAACCGACCGACACGCACGCCCATGAAGCGGATGTCGCCGTAATTCTCCACACTGCGGCCGTCGCGGTTGAGATCGAGGGTTTGATGCATGACCAGCCCCCATCGCGTCAGTGGATAACGCAGCGTCAGTCGATTGCCTCGAATTCCACCCACCACCGGGCCGGCAGCGCCGGTGAGCGTTGCCGCGTACTTCCCGGGTGCGGTTTGCCACATCAGCCAGACACGCGACTGGGCAGGGCGCCCCTCGAATTTCACGTCCTGCTGCAGGCGGAAGCGGCCATCGGCCTGCACGACGCCCAAGCTTTGGACGGTGAGTGCGCGCGTTCTACCGGGCAATCTGAGATAGCCCTTGCCTTGGGAGCGTCCGGCGAAGACTTTTTCGGGCACGAAGACATTCTCCATAGCCTGCGAGTGCACGACAGGGGACATTGACAGCGCCGCCAGCAGCAGGATTGTTCCGAAACGTCCGCCCATTCTCATTTCGCATCTCTATGCATCAAATCAATGCGACTCCTATGTAGTGCATGAGCCGTGAGGAAGATGACAGGGGAGCCATGCGTCATCGCCCCTTCACGCAATACACGCTGCGTCGAGAAGAAACTCGATGCATTCCCAACGACAGGACACGTAAATGGCAACGCGCAAAACGCAGGCAGGCATGGAGAATTCCGAACTCGTCGCCAAGCTGATCAAGGACATCGACATCGCGATGTTCACCACGGTTGGCGCGGGCGGTTACCTGGTGAGCCGCCCGTTATCGACACAGGACGTGACGTTCGATGGCCAGCGCGTGTGGTTCTTCACCGAGGCCGACAGCCCGAAGGTTGGCGAGATCAAGCGCAACTCCAAGGTCAACCTCGCTTATGCCTCCGACAAGAAAAACACCTACATCTCGGTAACAGGCGACGCCCGCCTCAATCGCGACCAGGATCGCATCGACCAGTTCTGGAACGACGCACTCAAGGCCTTTTTCCCAAAAGGCAGGAACGACCCGAACCTCGTGCTGATCGAAGTGACACTGCACACGGCGGAATACTGGGACGGTCCCGGCACGTTCGTCGGCAAGGCGATCGGCTTCGTGCTCGCGCGCGTGACCGGCAACGACGACGCGATGGGCAAGACACGCATCGTCGATCTGGAAACTGGCCGCAGCCGCAAACCTCCGTCCAACGACACTGCCCCGCGCAAGACGAAGAAAGCGGTAAAGCAGGTGTCGCGTCCTTTGCTGAAGAAGGCGGCAAAGAAAGGCGCAACGAAATCCGCCACGAAGAAGGTCGTGCCATCACGCGCAGCTTCAGGGCGCAAGACAGTGGCGAAGAAAGCAGCCAAGAGATCCACGAAAAAGATGGTGAAACCGAAGGCGCGCTGAGTCTTGAATGCATTCATCGGGAGCGTCGGACTTCCACCCGGAGTTGCGTTTCATCTACCACCCGACTGCACCTGCACCGCATCGCCTTCCACACACGCGACGACTAGATCTTCCGCTGTGAGTGCGACCCTATATCCACCCGTAAATTCCGAAAATGCCGGCAGCACAGTTATCCCCTGCCG
>JALYOU010000344.1 GCA_030856725.1 Pseudomonadota bacterium | reverse complement strand
GCGCACACCAGCAGCATTGCGAGACAAACGGGCGAGGCCCGACGCAGCATGTGGCGGCTTACGGCCACCAGAACGCAGACAGCTGCGCGATGCCCGGTTCGATGCTGGCATCGACCGGCAGGGTCAGCACCGCGATGCCGCCCGGCGGCATGCCGCGATGGTCGCCGGACTGGCCGCTGTGCATGAGCGCAGCGAGTTGTTCCAGGCCCGGGTTATGGCCCACCAGCAACAGGCGCTCGGCTTCGCGGTGCGTGTCGGCGAGACCGGCGAGCGTGCCGGAGGTGGCTTCGTAGATGGCGTCGTCGAGGCGCTGGTCGACATAACCCACCTTGCCGAGCACCGCCTCCATCGTCTCGCGCGTGCGCCGCGAGGGCGAGCACAGCACGCGGTCGGGGACTAGATTGTTGGCCTTGAGCCACGCCGCGGCGGCTTCGGCTTCGGCAATGCCCTCGGTGGACAACGGGCGGTCGATATCGGCCTGGCCGGGCGTCGCCTGCTCGGCGTGGGCGTGTCTTAACAGGATGAGTTCGCGCATGGAGGGAGCTTAGCCGAGGAAGATTGGTTTGGCGTGAGCTTGTGCTGCGTGCCTGGCCCGCTTTCGTTCATGGTCACGGTGCCGCGCTTGCCGTCCTGCGACGGCAGCTTCCGCGAAAAGCGGAAGATTGCTGATCGAATTTCCGGGACTCCACGATCGATCTGGCCGCAACGACATGCCGCGGAAGCGCGACGCAAATCCCGCCCGACGTGAAGTCAGGTTTCAATAGCGAATCCGGCCAAGCGCCAATTCAAATGTGGGAGCGACGGAAGTCGCGACTCATGGTTCAAGTCGCGACTTCCGTCGCTCCCACACAAGACCTTTCAGCCGCCCTGTTCAACCGTATCCACTGGCTAGGCTGAAACACCCTCCCCTGCCTCGCAGGGGAGGGTGCGGGACGTCAGTTCTTCGCGACGGGCTTGCCATCGGCATCGACCACGGTCACTGCACCGAGATTCAACGCACGCACCTTCTGTTCGATCTGCTTGAGGTCACCCACCACTACCCAGGTCAACGCATCCGGATTGATGGTGGTCGCCGCGGCCTTGACCTGTTCCGGCGTCAGGCTTTCGATCTCGGCCTTACGCTTGAACACGTAGTCGTCCGGACGGCCGTAATTGACGATGCCGCCGATGGTGCCCATCACCGAGGCCGCGGTCTCGTACGAGCCCGGCAGGCTCAGCGTCTGGATGGCGCGGATGCGAGCGACTTCCTCGTCCTTCGGTGGCGCCTTGCCGCTGGCGTATTCGCGGATCTCGCGGTCGATTTCCTTCAGCGACTCGGCGGTCTTGTCGATCTGGACCGGCGCCGACACCAGCCACGGACGCTGGCCGATCGCACCCGACGACGAACTGCGCGCGCCGTACGACCAGTGCTTGTCCTCGCGCAGATTCATGTTGAGGCGCGAGGTGAAATCGCCGCCCAGCACGGCGTTGGCGAAGTCGAACTTGATCGCGCCCGCATCCCTGGTCGAAGGCACCAGCTGGCCGACGAAGATGTTGGCCTGCACCGCGCCGGGCTGGTCGACCAGATAGACGCGTGATTTCGTGGGACGTTTGACCGGCGTGACCGCTACCACCGGCGGCGCTTCACCCATCCCGTCCCAGTCGCCGAAGTGTTTGTCCAGCATCGGCACGATCTCTGCCAGCGTGGTGTCCCCGACCACGATCAGCGTGGCGTTCTCCGGACGCACCCAATCGCGGTGGAACGCGACCAGGTCATCGCGCGTCAACGCCGCGATCGAGGCTTCGGTGCCGGTGCCGCTGAACGGCATCGCATACGCATGACCTTCGCCGTACAGCAGCGGCGGCATTACGCGCATCGCCGCGCCGTTGGGACGCGCTTTTTCCTGCTTGATACCGGCGATCCAGCTGGCCTTGATGCGGTCGATTTCCTTCTGCTCGAAACGCGGTTCGCGCAGCATGTCGGCGTACAGCGCCAGCGACGGATCGAGCTTGTCCTTCAATGCCGACATGTAGGCGCTGCTGCCGTCGAGCGCGGCACCCGCACCGAGCGCGGCGCCCAGTGATTCGGCACGGTCGCCGAACGCCAATGAGTCGAGCTCGCCCGCGCCTTCGTCGAGCATGCCCATGGCGAAGTTCGAGGTACCGAGCTTGCGGCCGTGGTCGGCGGTGTAACCGCCCTTGAACTCGTAGCTCATCTGCACGACCGGGATGTCGTGGCGCTCGGCCAGGATCACGGTGGTGCCGTTCTTCAGCGTGGCGCGTTGCAGCGATGGGAACTTCAGGTCGGGAAAGCTTTCGGTTTTCGGCACGCCGGTCGTACGGTCGATGCCCATGTCGGCGACTTTGTATTTCGCGTTGACAGCTGGCAGCGCCAGCGCAACAGGCGTTGCCGC
>JALYOU010000338.1 GCA_030856725.1 Pseudomonadota bacterium | reverse complement strand
CGCCGCCGGACTGATCTTCTCGATCGTATGCCGCAGTTCGCGGCCAAGGATGACTTTCGCGTCCTTGGCCCAGGTGTCCAAGCGCGCGTCGAAGGCGAGCTTGCCGTTGCTGTCGGGCCAGACAAGTTTCAGCTCGCGCAGCTTCTGGATGAAGCCGCGGAACAGGGTCTTGTCGAAGAACTCCGGCGCCGCCGGGGCGTACAGCAGGCTCAGGCGCTGCGCGGCGAGGTGGCAGAGGTGTTCGAGTTCACCTGATGTGAGCGCGCCGGGACCGTTTTTCACCAGCACCGAAATCGCGATGTAGTAACGCTCGAACGCCTGCTGCAACGCGTGGCCGATCGCGCGCAGGCGGAACACTTCGTCGGACTGGCCGGCGTTGCGCGACAGAATGCCGCCGTCCTCATCGCCGCTGCCCGCGTTGGACGCGACGTGTTCAATCAGGCCTTCGCGCACGAATACGTCGATGGTTTTCTCAAGGCGCGCAACAAACGCCTCCTCATCGCGCGGCAGGAAGAGTTCCTCCTGCAAGAACGGATACAACGCGCGTCCAAGCCGCAGCACCGCGCCGCGGCTCATGCGCCGGTTGTGCTGGAAGCAGCACGCGATCCACGCCGGGGCGACGAACAGGTGCAGCACGTTGTTGCGGAAGTAGCTGAGCAGCACCGCCTTCTCGTCATCGACGCTGAGCACATCGCCGAGCGGATGCGCGGTGCGCTGCAGGACATTGATTTCCTCGCCGTGCGCGATGATTTCCTGCGGCGTGTGCGGGGTGACGGTGACGCGCTCGCCGTACGGCACTTCGGCCAGCAGCGTTTTCGACAGCGCGATCTGCGTCAGCAGGTCCGCCTCGCCCATCGCGTGCTTCGGCGTGGACAGCAGCGCCAGCGCGATCAGGTTGATCGGGTTGACGTCGGCGGCGCGGTTGATTTCGACCTGGATGCGTTCGGCCAGCGCATCGACGGTGTTCGACAACCACGCCGGCTTGGCGTCTTCCGATACGGGCTGGCCATTCCATTCGGGGGCTTCTTCGCCAAGTAATGTGCTGAGATGTATCGGCTCGCCGTAATTCACCACGACCTGTCCGTAGTTGGAGCGCAGTACCTTCGGAATGCCGATGAGCAACCGCCAGATGGATTCTTTCTTCTTCGACTTGCCGGTGAGTTCGTCCGAATAGCTGTTGCCTTCCAGCAATTTCTCGTAGCCGATGTAAATCGGCTGGAACAACACCGGGCGCGACAGGTCGCGCAGATACGCGCGAACCGTCATCGACAACATTCCACCTTTCGGCGGCAGCAGGCGCCCCGTGCGCGAGCGGCCGCCTTCGATGAAATATTCGATCGAATAGCCACCGGCGACGAGCTGCGCCACGTATTCGCTGAGCACGGCCGAGTAAAGCGCGCTGCCCTTGATGCTGCGGCGGATGAAGAACGCGCCGCCGCGGCGCAGGATGCCGCCGATGACCGGCAGGTCGAGGTTGACGCCCGCCACGATGTGCGGCGGCACCGTGCCGCGCGCGTACAGCAGGTAGGACAGCAGCAGGTAATCCATGTGACTGCGATGGCTGGGCACGTAGATGATTTCGTGACCCGGCGCGTATTGCTTGAAGGTGTCGAGGTGGTGCACGAGCACGCCGCGGTAGATGCGGTTCCATACGGGTTTCAGCACGAAGCTCAGCGAGCGCACCACGGGATGCGAATAATCGGCGGCGATTTCGTAGGCGAAGGCGTGCGCCTTCTTCCAGGCCTCGTTGCGGGCCTTGTCGCTGTCCGTGTTTTTTTCGCGCCGCGCCTGGTCGTCGATCGCGGCCTTGACCGACTCAGACGCGAGCACCTTGTCGACCAGCAACCGCCGCGTCGACAGATCCGGCCCGATGACGGCGGCGCGGATGCGGTGGAAGTGGGTGCGCAGCACTCGCGACAGCTTGCGCACGGTGCGTTCCGGCGGCAGGCCCTCTTCAACGATGCCGCGCAGCGCAACCGGCGGCGCGAACCGCACGATGGTGCCGCGGCCGTTGAGCAGGATCGCGAGCAGGCGGCGGAAGCGGCCGACCAGCGTCCAGTTCTCGGAGAACAGCACCGAGAACCAGCCGCTGCTGCGATCCGGCGCGCGGCCGACGAAGATCGAGACGGGGACGAGTTGCACGTCGAGCTCGGGGAAATCGCGGTGCGCTTCCAGCAGTCGCGCCAGCGAACCCGAATGGGTCTTGGCCGGCGGTGGCCCCACTGGCGCCAGCGTGCCGGCATTGCGCCGCGACAGCGCCACGTACGCGCGTTTGCGCCCCAGCGGATCGCCCGGGAGCGTTTGCATCGGCGACGGCATTCCCGCCTCGCGGCAGGCGCGCTCCAGGATCAGCGCGTTCGACAGCCCGTAGTCTTCCAGCACGTAGCAGACCGGGCGGCCATCGGCATACTGCGCGGGATGCTCCGGCTCCAACTTCAGCGAGATCCATGGATCCAGCGCCCGGCCCAGCAGGCGCGACCACCACGGCGCGAGTTGGCGCTTGCGGTGGCGGGAAGGTGCGGGACGGGTTTCGACCGGATCCTGCGGCGGCTGAGGCAGGGGCAGAGACGGTTGTTCGACGGGCATGCGGGAATCTTACCGAGTCGGGGCTCTGGAAGCCGCCGGCCGCCGACCCGAGCCGGTTT
>JALYOU010000325.1 GCA_030856725.1 Pseudomonadota bacterium | reverse complement strand
GTGCGCGGAGGGCGGGGCGCGGAGCCTCGGCACCTCCCCGATCGCACGTTCAATCGTGGGCGGATGAGGGCGCTTCCATTGGAGTCGCATGCCTCGTGATCCCACGCCACTGTCATAGCGTGGCCGGAATTCGCCTCAGCCCACGTACGCTCAGGGATGGACCTTGCCAGATGGTATCCTCGCTCGCTGACACGGCGGGGGGTCGTGAACATGCGCGACAACAATGCGAGCGCTGACCTCAGCGGCGATGACGTCACGGATGATGGCGTCAAACGTACTCATGCTCGCGAAGCCGAAGGCACCGCTGCGAAGCCCCGCGTCTCGGACCTCGATGCGTCCGCGCCGCCCGCCATGCTGACCGAAGACGAATACGCACTGTTCGCCGAAGTCGGCCGCCAGCGCCGCATCGAGGCCGGCGAGCGCCTGTTCCGCCGCGGCGATCTGGGCACTGCCATGTACGTGGTCGCGCAGGGCGCGATCGACCTGGATTTCGGCGATGATCTCATCGCCAAGCGGCTCGGCCCGCACGAATTCTTCGGCGAATTGGGCCTGCTGATCGGCAACCACGCGCGCAGCGCCGACGCCACTGTCGCCACGCCGGGCATGTTGCTCGAACTGCGCCAACAGGAATTCGATGCGCTGGCCGACCGTGCCCCCCGCCTGCTCGCACACTTCCTGCGCCGCGCGATCATGCGCGTGGTGCTCAATGAGCAAAATCTGATCGGCCGCCTGCGCCGCCGCAACCTCGAACTGCAGACCGCGTTCGACACGCTGCGCACCACCACCCACCAGCTCAATCAGACCGAAGCGTTGACTCGCACCGACGAACTCACCGGCTTGTGCAACCGCCGCGGCTTCCAGGCGCACCTCAGGCAACGCCGACAGGACGATGCGTTCACCGGACGCGGCCTGTTGCTGATCGACTGCGACCGCTTCAAGAGCATCAACGACGACCATGGCCATCTGGTCGGCGACCGCGTACTGCAGGGTGTCGCCAACATCCTGCGCTCGGCTGCGGGTCCGGACGATGTCGCGTGCCGGCTCGGCGGCGACGAGTTCTGTCTGGTCATCAAGGCCAGCCAGCAGACGGAACTGCTGCGAATGGCGGACTTCGTGATCTCAACCGCGCGCGCGCTGCACCGCATGCAGCCGTCGCCCCCCCAAATCGCCACGCTCAGCATCGGCGCTTGCCTCATCACGCCCGAACACGAGTGGGACGACAGTTACGCGCTGGCCGATGCCGCGCTGTACCGGGCCAAGCGGCTGGGTGGCAACCGCGTCGAGTGGCAGGATGACGTGCCGCTTGCGGTGTGACGCGCGCAGCCAAGGATGCCGATGCCATGAACGATAGCGACACCCACAAGGAATCCGGCGCACCTCAGCTGCGCACGTTGCTGCTGACCGATCTGTGCGATTCGACAGCGTTGGTCGAGCGCCTGGGCGATGGTGCCGCGGCCGACCTGTTTCGCGAACATGACCGTCTCGTGCTGGAACTGCAACAACGCTGGCGCGGACGCCTGATCGACCGGTCCGACAGCCTGCTGCTGCTGTTCGAACGCCCCATCGACGGCCTCGGTTTCGCGCTCGACTACGTGCGCGGCCTGCGGGCCATCGGCGAGAACCGCATGCTCACGCTGCAGGCGCGCTCCGGCCTCCACGTCGGTGAGGTGCTGACGTGGCGCAACAGCGACGAGGCCGTGCAGGTTGGCGCCAAGCCGCTGGAAGTCGAAGGCCTCGCCAAGCCGATGGCGGGCCGTCTGATGCAGCTGGCCCGTGCGGGTCAGATCCTGATGTCGTCCACCGCCGAGCCCTTGATGCATCGCTCCGCGCGCGAGCTCGGCGAGCGCGGCGAACATCTGCTGTGGAAGTCCTACGGCCGCTGGCGCTTCAAGGGCGTGCCGAACGGGCAGGAAATCTACGAAGTCGGCGAGCCCGGTTTCGCTCCTCTGCGCGCACCGAAAAACGGCGCGAAAGCATGGCGCGACATTCCCTTATGGCGGCGCCCGGCTGCACTGGCGGCGGAACTGTTGCTGGTCGTCGGCCTCGGCACCGGTGCTTGGTTCCTGACCCGTCCGCAGCCGGCCATCGCCTTCGGCGAACGCGACTGGGTCGTCGTCGGCGACCTGCGCAACCTCACCGGCCAACCGGTTCTCGACGAATCGCTTGAGCAGGCGTTCCGCATCAGCCTGGAACAGTCCCGCTACGTCAACGTCCTCAGCGACCTGAAAGTGCGCGACACGCTGGCGTTGATGAAACGCAAACCAGGCACGCTGCTGGATCGCGCCATCGCATCGGAAGTCGCCCTGCGCGACGGTGCACGTGCCGTGATCCTGCCGACGGTGGCGGAAATTGGTGGACGTGTGCGCGTTAGTGCCGAAGTCATCGATCCGCACAGCCAGACGACGGTGTATGCGGAATCCGCCGATGGCGTGGGCGTGGGATCAACGCTCGCGTCCATCGAC
>JALYOU010000323.1 GCA_030856725.1 Pseudomonadota bacterium | reverse complement strand
GCCGCGGCTTCAACCATGAAGCTCCGCGCCGACGCACATTTGTCGACGAGATCTGCCGGAATCTCGATGTATTCGAACTTGGTGCCCTGCGAAGCGACATCCCATGAAATCGCTTTCATCTTGATCAGGTCGACCACGCCCTCGAAGCCTTCCTCGGCGCCGATCGGCACCTGCATCGGCACGGGGTACGCGCCAAGACGGCTCTTCAGCTGCTCGACGACCTTGTCGAAGTCCGCGCCGGTGCGATCCATCTTGTTCACGAACGCAAGACGCGGCACGGAGTACTTGTTGGCCTGGCGCCACACAGTTTCGGACTGCGGCTGCACGCCGCCGACGGCGCACAACACGAACACCGCACCGTCGAGCACGCGCAGGCTGCGCTCGACCTCGATGGTGAAGTCAACGTGTCCGGGGGTGTCGATGATGTTGAAGCGGTGCTGCGGCAGCGAGCTGTCCATACCGCTCCAGAACGCGGTCGTCGCAGCGGACGTGATGGTGATGCCGCGCTCCTGCTCCTGCTCCATCCAGTCCATCGTCGCGGCACCTTCGTGCACTTCGCCGATCTTGTGGTTGACGCCGGTGTAAAACAGGATGCGTTCGGTCGTGGTCGTCTTGCCCGCATCGATGTGGGCCATGATGCCGAAGTTGCGATAGCGGTCGATGGGTGTAGTACGGGCCACGGCAGTTTCTCGTCTTTGATTTTGGAAGTCCGCAAGGGATGCGGGCTGTCGCGAAGGACTCGCATGTACCCGCAGATCGAGCGGGACGCTTGCAAGGGCTCGCAGATTCCGGATGCCGCCATCGGGCGACTCCGTATACGTCGATGCAGAGTGCTGCTTTGCGCCAACAAGTGCGTTGACTGACAGCGCGCCGCGTGGGCGCCGTCACCGACGCCCGTCAGATCACCAGCGGAAGTGGGCGAATGCCTTGTTCGCTTCGGCCATGCGATGCGTTTCTTCGCGCTTCTTGACGGCGCCGCCACGGTTCTCGGAGGCATCGATCAGTTCAGCGGCCAGCTTGCGCGGCATGCTGTTCTCACCACGCTTGCGCGCGGATTCGATCAGCCAACGCATCGCCAGCGCCATGCGGCGCGACTGACGCACTTCGACCGGCACCTGGTAGGTGGCGCCACCGACACGGCGCGACTTGACCTCCACCGACGGCGAAATGTTGCCCAGCGCCTTCTCGACCAGCTCCAGGGCATTGGGATTCTTTTCACCGATCACGTCCATCGCGCCATACACGATCTTCTCGGCGACGGACTTCTTGCCGCTGAACATGACCATGTTGATGAAGCGGGCGATCATTTCGCTGCCGTGCTTGGGATCGGGCAGGACAGTGCGCTGTGGGGCGGAACCTTTACGGGACATTGCGAATTTCTCTATAGCGTGAGCTTAGGCTCACCGTTTACGGGTGATGGGCCATGGCCCACCCTACGATCAGGACTTCGGACGCTTGGCGCCGTACTTGGAACGGCTCTGGCGGCGCTTGGCCACGCCGGATGCATCAAGCGTGCCGCGCACGGTGTGGTAGCGCACGCCGGGCAGATCCTTGACGCGGCCGCCGCGGATAAGCACCACGCTGTGCTCTTGCAGGTTGTGGCCTTCGCCGCCGATGTACGAGATCACTTCGTAACCGTTGGTCAAACGCACCTTGGCCACCTTGCGCAGTGCCGAGTTCGGCTTCTTGGGGGTGGTGGTGTAAACGCGCGTGCAGACGCCGCGGCGTTGCGGGCAGTTGGCCAGCGCCGGCGACGTGCTCTTGTACGTTTCCGGGCTGCGCGGCTTACGGACCAGTTGGTTGACTGTTGACATCGTGTTTGATTCTTCAGATTGAAGGCCGGAGCCTTGTGTACGGGGCGCGTGGGGAACGCGTGGATAACGAAATGCAGGTCGAAAAAACGCATTCGGCCCGACAAGACCAAAAAGTATAGCTGGCGTGTAACGTTTCCGTCAACGCGAACCGGTGCCACATTCCCGCCCTCCTGGGCCGAACTCGAGGCGCTCCCTGCGCCTCATTTCGGGGTCTGGGATGGCCGCGAGGCCATCCGGGTACAGCATCAGCTTGCGCTCGGATTCGCGCCTCGGCACGAAACACCGGCCCTGCGCGCTGCGCGTGCGCAGAGGCGCGACCCAATGGGTCGCGAGCGCATCTACTCGCCCTCACCCGCATCGACAGCTTCTGTGGCCTCGACAGGCGCCGTGCCGCTGTCGCCGGTCAAGGCTTCCATCTCGGCCGCGGTCAGGCCAGCTGCATTGCGACGGCGCTGGTTGTGGTACGCCAGGCCGGTACCAGCCGGAATCAGGCGACCGACGATGACGTTTTCCTTGAGGCCGCGCAGGCCATCACGGGTGCCGCGAACGGCCGCCTCGGTCAGCACACGGGTGGTCTCCTGGAACGACGCCGCGGAGATGAACGACTCGGTGGCCAGCGAGGCCTTGGTGATGCCGAGGAGCACCGGATCGTATTTGGCCGGCAATTCGTTGCGACCATTGACCTTGATGTTCTCCTCCAGCACGCGCTGGCGCTCGGCCTGCTCGCCATGCAGATACTTGCTGTCGCCTTGGTCGGTGATTTCGACCTTGCGCAGCATCTGCCGGACGATCACCTCGATGTGCTTGTCGTTGATCTTCACGCCCTGCAGGCGGTAGACGTCCTGGATTTCCTTGGTCAGGTACACGGCCAGCGGCT
>JALYOU010000314.1 GCA_030856725.1 Pseudomonadota bacterium | reverse complement strand
CTTCCGTCGCTCCCACAACCGAACCCCAGTCGGGCGGCATCACTGCAGCGGCGCGGCCACCGGCCCCTGCAACGACGCCTCCGCATGCCGCAGGTAATCACTCAGGTACCAGCGGTTCCCGTGCCGTTCCACCGACACCACGGTATCGATGCGCGAGCCGCCCAGCGTGTAGCGCAGGCGCACCCGGGCTTTGTCGCCGTCCTGTTCCACAAGCCCGGCCTCCAACCCGCCGAGGCTGTCATCCAGCTTCAAGCCATACCCCGCCAGCACCTGTTTGACCGAAGCCACGAACGGCCCGAGCCGCCGCAGACTGTCCTGCATGCCCGTCTGCTGGAAATCCGCTTCCGAGCGCAGTCCCGTCTTGCGCGCCGCCGCCGCCAGCTGCGGGATCGCACGCCGCGCGCGATCTGCATCGCCCAGCGGCGCCGACACGCCCCAGCGGCTGATGGCCTGCACGAACTGCCCGTAGTGCTGGCGCTCGTCCGCGCTGAATCCGCCCTCGTTGCGGATGTATTGCGCGCCAAACAATCCCAGCGACGCCGCCGCGGCCTTCAGCTCGGTGGTCGCCCCTGAAAACTGGCGATCGAACACCGCCTGCAAGCGTTCTTCCGACCCTTCCGCCGACAACGACAGCAGCAACCGCGGCAGGCGCTCGTGGAATGGCATTTCGGTCAACGGCCAGCGCGTGCGTCCCTCCGCCCAACCGGCCTCGAGTCGCTGGTGCAGGTCGGGCGGCACTGCATCGCGCGCGAACGCGACCAGGTCGTTGTGATGCAGATGCCGCGTCAACAGCGCCACCGCCTGCGCCGGCTTGGTCGCCCCCCCTCGCAACGGCGTCAACGCCTCGCGTTCGCAGCCTGCAAACGTGAGCACGACAAGGCCGCCGAGCAACAAGCTGGCGAGCAGCAACGGATGTGTACGGTGCAGGTGCATGCGATGTCCCCAAGACCCCGGTCGCATCTTGGCCGGGGTCGGGCTGGCGGGCAAGGCACACCGTCTCGAAGTTGGCCGGAGATGGCTTCTCTCGCCAGAGCACTGGGTAATGAAGCCAACGAAGCCAGCTGTTGGTAGGAGCGGCTTCAGCAGCAAGCGCGCAACTACAGCGCGCCAAGACAATGCGAGGCCCGCGTCTGCATTCCGAAAAAAACTTGTGAATGAAAAGTGGCGTCGCCAATTCGGGCAGACAATCCAGCCGCCAAGCAAACGACCGCAGTGCTCGCGGCTGAAACCGCGTTACGACGTCATGCTGCCGCACGTGTAGCGGGACTATGTACTGTGAGCGCGACTACTTCGCCACATCCAACGCCTGCCGCTTCGCCTCACGTCGCGCCTCCACCGGCTGATCCCAGGCGTTGTTGAACACCGCAGGCTCCCATGAGCCGTAAGTCGGGTTCGGCAGCATCCACCAGCGTTCGCCGAACCAGTCGTCGTGTTCGTCGAGCAGCGCCGCGCGTCCTTGCTGTGTGTTGACGGGAATCTGCACGAAGTCACCAAGCTGGTCGCCGAATTGCATCAGCACGCGGTATTGCTGTCCGGCCAGTTTGCGACGGCAATTCTTCTCGCTGCCGTTCTGTTCGCAATCCTTGACGAAGGTGCCGAGGCCGAGGAAGACGGATTCGTCCTTCACCGGCAATCCCACGGCGCGCAGGTTTTCCAGCGTCGCGGCCTGCAGGTGTTCGGCGCGGTTGGACAGGTACAGGACAGTCACACCTTTGCCGGCCGCGACCTTCGCGAAATCGACCACGCCTGGCAGCGGTTTCGCCTTCTTTTCCGCGACCCACTGGTCCCAGGTGATGTCGTCGAATTCCTTGCCGTCGCGTACCAGCCGCGCTTGGTAGGGCGCGTTGTCGAGCACGGTTTCGTCCACGTCCATGATCACGGCGGGCGGCAATCCTGACGCCGCGTTGCCGCGCTCGCCGGGGACCAGCGCGTCCCAGTTCTTTTCCTTCAATGCCATGTCGAGCTTGTCCGCCGCCGCCCGGTAGATGGTCTCGCTGACGGCTTTGTATTCGGCCGAGGTCTGCATCCACAAGACGGCGTTGAGGTTGTCGTGGGCGGCGACGGTTGAGGCTGGTGCCGCCTGTTCGACAGCTGGTTTAGTGGCGATATCGCCGGCGGATTTCGGCGCGGGATCGGTGCGCTTGCAGCCGGCGATGGCCAGGGTGAGCAACGAAAAGGCAATCAGGGTCGAACGCATCGCGCGCTCCGGTGGGAGAATGCGGCGAGTGTAGCGGAGCGGCGTTTTCGTGGAGCGGCATCAGCCGCGAGCTCTTGTTTTAATGCGCCGGTTCGACTCCATGAGCAAACGGATCTATGGAGAAGCTTTTAGCAGCTTCCGTTCTAGAGCGCGGGTCACTTTCTTTGCTGGCACACCGCGGCCGTGTCGGTCGGTGCAGGTTAAGAAATGCCGCAAACGACATTTTGTTAACGCCGTGTTCGTGTAAAAACAGACGACCACAACCGGAGACTCGATCATGACCAGGACCTTGTTGTCAGCGGTCTGCGCCGCTGTGTTGCTTTCCGCATGCAACAGTCCTGGCACGGCGGCCGCGCCCGCGGCTGCCGACATGCCTCCGGTTGCGAGCAACGCCACCGGCAAGCCTTTCGCCACGACCGAAGTCGCGAATTTCAACGAGCCGTGGGCGATGACCTTCCTGCCCGACGGCCGCTTGCTGGTGACGGAGAAAAAAGGCGCGTTGAAGCTGCTCGATGTGGCAAGCGGCAAGGCCGGCAATGTCAGCGGCGTGCCGTCGGTCGATTACGGCGGCCAAGGCGGATTCGGCGACGTGGTGTTGCATCCGCAGTTCGCCAGCAACGGCATGGTCTATATCAGCTTCGCCGAAGCCGGGGACGGTGGGACGCGCGGCGGCGCCGTGGCACGTGGCAAGTTGACAGTGGATGCCAACGGCGGCGGCGCGTTGTCGGATGTCAGCGTGATCTGGCGGCAAGTGCCGAAAGTTGCTGGCCGCGGACACTACGGTCATCGCATCGCGTTCGGGTCAGACGGCAAGTTGTGGATCACTTCCGGCGAGCGGGAGAAGTTCACGCCGGCGCAGGACATGCAGGCGAATCTGGGCAAACTCATCCGGCTCAACGATGACGGCTCCGCGCCAGCCGACAATCCGTTCGCGAAAGACGGGGGCGTGGCTGCGCAGTTCTGGACGCTCGGTCACCGCAACCTGCTCGGCATTGCCTTCGATGCGCAGGGCACCCTGTGGACGCACGAGATGGGGCCGCGCGGCGGCGACGAATTGAACCGTATCGAACGCGGCAGCAACTACGGCTATCCGATCGTCTCCAACGGCGACCACTACGACGGCCGCGACATTCCAGACCATCCCACGCAACCGCAATTCAACGCACCGGAATTCACCTGGAATCCGGTGATCTCACCCGCGGGTTTCATCATCTATTCGGGCACGCAATTCCCCGACTGGCAGGGCGATGGTTTCATTGGGGGGCTATCTGCGCAGGGTCTGGTGCGCATCGAATTCAATGGCATGAGCGCACGCGAGGCGCAGCGTTTCGACATGGGCGCGCGCATCCGTGAAGTCGAGCAGGGGCCGGATGGCGCGATCTGGGTGCTGGAGGATGAGAATAAAGGCTCGCAGGGACGGCTGTTGAAGTTGACGCCGGCTTCGTAGGAGCGGAATGCGCTGCGTGCGGCACTTTGTAGAAGCGGCAAAGGCTTTTGTAGGAGCGCCACATTGGCGCGATGAGGCGTTACCGGTGAAGATTCATCGCGCCAGAGTGGCGCTCCTACACAAGTCCTATTGCGCTGCCGTCAGCGGCACATTCAGCGGCTTCAAGCCCATCGCCTTGCGATAGCGTTCGTGCAGCGCATTGACCTTGTCCACGTACTGCAGGGTTTCCTTGTACGGCGGCACGCCGCCGAATCGCGCGACCGCGCCAGCGCCGGCGTTATACGCGGCGGCGGCTAGCGTCAGATCGCCTTTGTAGCGGCGCACCAACGATTTCAAATGTTGCGCGCCGCCGCGAATGGATTGCTCCGAGGCGAATGGATCGCGAACGTCATACTGCTTTGCCACGTCCGGCATCAACTGCATCACACCCTGCGCGCCTTTGGGTGACAAGGCCTTCGGATCGAATCCACTCTCGGCATGCGCGATCGCGCGCAGCCACGCATCGTCGATGCGGTTGGCCTTGGCTGCCGCCTTGAACTGCGTGGCGAACACATCGGTGCGCGGCTTGCCGACCTTGCCCAGGCCCGTATGCGCGGGCGATGCCTTCGGGGTCTCGACGGTGAAAGCCAGTACTTTTTTCGAGCCGGGAAGATTGCGCGTGCTGTAGACGCTCTTGCCGTCCTGCTCGCGTTCGTAGAGCGTGCCGTTGATGACGCCGAGTTCGCCCCACAGGTTCGGTACCTTGGCGGCGTTGTCGTCGATCTGCTTCGCTTCGCACTTGGAGCCGGGCTCTGGTGCGGTCGCCAGGCTCACCGTGCCTTTCTGCACGCAGCGATACACGGTGCGTGCATGCACGGTGCTTTGCGCGGTGAGCAATACGACGCACAGCAGGGTGCAATGGCGGGATAGCGACGACATGCGTCTAGTGTATGGGCGTTTGTCGGGCATCCAAGCCGTCGTCTGGCTCTTCGTCCCCCAAGGGGACCTCCTTCGGGGCGTAGTAGCGGATTCAGCCGCGAGCTTTTTTGTCTCCGGGATATCCCGGAGCTCGCGCCTGAAGCCGCTCCTACGAAACGGCGCATTCACGGTCACGTGGCAGCCACGGAGCCGCTTTTAAGGTCTCGGTATTCATCTGCACAGGAGAAATCCCATGGCTCGCACAAAGAAAGTCGCGAAGACCGCCAGCAAACGCGTCGCATCCGCCAGCAAGGTGGTTGCGAAACAGCGCGCGATCCAGCGCCGCGTCGATGCATCCGACAAGGGCGCGAAAGACGACGACAAGAAAACCCCAGTGCAGGCCGGCGCGCGCAAGCAACCGCAGAACCCGATGCCCGCGCAGCACCTCAAGAAACCCGGCAACGAATACGAACTCGACCTGCAGCCCCGCTTCCTCGCGCCGGACTACACCGGCAGCGGCAAACTCAAAGGCATGGCCGCGATCATCACCGGCGGCGATTCGGGTATTGGCCGCGCAGTCGCGGTGTTGTTCGCGCGTGAGGGCGCGGATGTGGCCGTGTTGTATCTCGACGAGCACAAGGATGCGAAGGACACGCAGCGGCATGTCGAGAAGGAAGGCGGCAAGTGCATCGTCATCGCCGGAGACGTCAAGGATCCGAAGTTCTGCGAGCGCGCCGTCGCAAAAGCTGTCAAAGCCTTCGGCCGGCTCGACATCCTGGTCAACAACGCGGCGTTCCAGCTACATTGCGCTGCGCTGGAAGACCTCAAGGACGACCATCTGCAGGAAACCCTGCAGACCAATATCGCCGGTTATTTCCACATGGCGCGCGCCGCGTTGCCGCACATGAAGAAGGGCGCGTCGATCATCAACTCGGGTTCGGAAACCGGCATTCTAGGCAGCAAGGAACTGCTCGATTACTCTGCGACCAAAGGCGCGATCCATGCGTTCACCCTGTCGCTTGCCAGCAACCTGCTGCCGCGCGGCATCCGCGTAAACGCAGTTGCGCCAGGCCCGGTGTGGACGCCGCTC
The DNA here is from genome assembly GCA_030856725.1 of Pseudomonadota bacterium. Taxonomy (GTDB): domain Bacteria; phylum Pseudomonadota; class Gammaproteobacteria; order Xanthomonadales; family Xanthomonadaceae; genus JALYOU01. Next base: position 2,527 of record JALYOU010000314.1, on the reverse strand, counting down.
AATCCCGCGGATCGCGATGCCGCAGAGGTCGCGAAGTTCGGCGAAGACAGCGACATGGGCCGGCCCGCGCAACCGGAAGAGATTTCGCCCGCCTATGTGTTTCTCGCTTCGCCGATCACCGCGTCGTACATCAGTGGAATTGTGTTGCCGGTGATGGGTGGGCCGCACGGGTAACTGCGGTTCTTTTTTTGCCCCTCTATCTTCTGGGTCATAAAAACACACCGCATCCATACAAACCCGAAGGGCGGCGCACAGGACGTGCGCCGTTTTTCGACCGAGGCAGGATGCCGAGTCGGAAAATAACTAGGTATCTCCAAGCTACGGGCTGTGGACTTTGCCAAGAAGGCACTTTCTTTGGTGACTTTCTTTGTGCCAGCAAAGAAAGTTACCCGCCGAAGGCGGAAGCTTTTGAGGCATTGGACGTTACTTTTTACTCTTCCGCCATATCACCACCTGCCCCACCACCGCCGTCAGCAAGATGATCGAGTTGGTGACGATGAACACCCAGTTCTTCAGCAACCAGCTGTATGCGATGAAGCCGATCGACGCCGTGATCTGCCCTGCGAACAGCCACGTCGACACACCGCTGGGATCGGGATCCTTCCACTGCGTGTAGATCTGCCGCGTGAGTGTGGCGATCAGGATGGCCGATGCGATCCAGCCGACGATGTCCGGTCCAGTCATGGATTTCTTCCGTTCGCGACCTGCGCTATCAGCAACATGAACATCGTCATCCCTCCAACGCACAGCAAAAAGGGCCTCGATACGAGGCCCTTTCGTTGACATCAAACAATCGCCTTAGCGGCCATCGCCATCGGCATCACCCGGAATCGTGCGCTCGACGCGGTGCCAGGCGGCTTTCGTCGCATGCTTGGCATCGTTCCATTCCATGCGCGACTTGCCTTTGGTGCGCTCCCAATCCGATGACAGTTCGTTCTGCGCATCGTCGAAGGAACGACCGGCGTATTTGTCGCGGTTCTCGTAGCCCATGCGGTAGGCCGGCGAGTAGTCGTCGTAGGTGTAATCCTTGTTGTGGTACGGCTCGTTGGCATAGGTGTCGCGCCAGTAGGCGTCTTCAACCGTCGGATTGACGGCTTCGCCCGCGGCCTTGCCGGCCAGTCCACCGACAACCGCGCCGATTGCGCCGCCGATCACGGTGCCCACGGGCCCGGCAACCGAACCGATCGCCGCGCCGGCCAAGGCACCACCGGTGCCGCCGGCTGCGGTACCGATTGGATGCGCACCCGGTGCGCCGCTGATCGGGTCGCGGTTGGCGTCACGATTTTCGTTGTTGGTCATTTGCCTGCTCCTGATGTTAGGTCGGCACCAATTGCCGAAGTCGCAGCCTGAGCGCGTAGACGTAAACAAACTGTGTGCGTGGCGCATGCACGGCGTGAACAATTCAGCGTGGTGTGTCGCGGCCCGTTCGATGCGTGAAGTGCCGAAGGCGATGCAGTGCCTGCAACGTCAATGCAACCTGCGCGTCATGGTGCGCTCAGCAGCGTTTTGGATTCCGCCTCATCCGCGGGCAGGGGCGTGCCTCACAATGAGTTGCAGAAACCCACTCAACGTAAAACGTACTCATCTGGATGTCGTGCGTGGTTGACGACAGTGGCGCCGTCAGTGGGTCCGGAGCGACGCCGCTTCCAGTTCGGCATACAGCAGCCGCACCTCGACCATGTTGCGCACCCGCACCAGCAACTCTTCGATGTCCACCGGCTTGCGCAGGAAATCCTTCGCGCCGAGCCTGAGCGCATCGACCTTGTGCCCGGGTTCGCCGGTGATCGCCAGCACGGGCAGGTAGCCTTCCCGCTCGAACTCCTTGAGGCCTTCCATCACCTGGAAGCCGTCCATGCCCGGCATCTGCAGGTCAAGCAGGATCAGGTGGTAATTGTTGTCGCGATGCAGGTCGTGCACCGCCTTCGGATCGCTGCTCGCGGTGACGTTGGCGTAACCGGCATGCTGCAGCGTCATCGCCAGCGTCGTCGCGGTGTCGCGGTCGTCATCGACCACCAGGATCTTCGCCTGGAGGATGTCTGCTGTGTTGATCATGGGGTCGCCTGCGGCAGTGTTCGGCGCAACGCTAACACCGATTGCCGCGCTGCGGCCGCGTGGCCATGCGAGGGTGGTACGGGCGGCACACATCCCTTGGCCGCGCACGACGGGCGCCTGCCAGCCCCATGCGGCGCATCCGTCACACGCCCTTTTCAGGGCGCGGTTGTATCTGTCGCCAGTCTTCCGATCGGATACCCCATGCCCACGCCGCCGCGTTCCAAAGCCAGTGATTTCGATCCGGAAGTGCTGCGCCTGTTCGACCAGTACGTACATGGCGCGATCGACCGGCGCGGGTTCCTGATCGGCGCCGCGCGCTTCGCTGTGGGGGCTGCCGGTGCGGCGGGGTTGCTGGCCGCGCTAACGCCGCAGTTCGCGGCGGCGCAGCAGGTGAAGCCGGACGACGCGCGGCTCACGGCGAGGTACGTCGAGTTCGCATCGCCGAACGGTTACGGCGCCGGGCGCGGTTATCTGG
>JALYOU010000142.1 GCA_030856725.1 Pseudomonadota bacterium | reverse complement strand
GCGGTGATGGCAGGACGGCGTCCGATGTCGATGCATTGATCGCGATGCTGCGCGGACTTGTCGCCGACGGTGACCATGTCGTATTCATGTCCAACGGCGGCTTCGACGGCGCGCCACAGCGGTTCCTGGCTGCATTCAGCGAATAAGCTGTAGGAGCGCCTCTTAGGCGCGATGGCTTTACAGGCAAAGGCCGTCGCGCCTGAGAGACGCTCCTACAAGCGCACTGCCCACACGACCTTCAAACGCGTGCCATACACTGTCTGCAATGACGAATCCTGATTCGTTGCCGTTGTTTCCCCTCGCTACCGTGCTGCTGCCCGGCGCATCGCTGGGCCTGCGCATCTTCGAGCCGCGTTATCTGGACCTGGTGCGCGAGTGCACGCGCAATGGCCATGGTTTTGGCGTCTGCCTGATCCTCGATGGCAACGAAACCGGCGCGCCCGCAATGCCTGCAGCGTACGGCACCGAGGCGCGCATCGTGGACTTCGGCATGGGCGACGATGGACTCCTCACCCTGCAGGTGCGGGGCGCGCGGCGTTTCCATGTGCGCCGCACGCGCGTCCGCGACAACGGACTCACGGTCGGCGAGATCGACTGGTACGAAGCCGATCTCGACGATCCGCTACGCCCCGAACATGGCCTGCTCGGCGTGCTGTTGCACAAGCTGCTGGAACAGATCGGCGGCGAACACGCGAAAGCGCCGTTAGCGCGCTACGACGATGCGGCGTGGGTGGGATGGCGGCTGGCGGAACTGCTGCCGCTGGCCGACCAGCAGCGGCAGTCGCTGCTGCAGGAAAACGATGCACATGCGCGGCTGGAACAGTTGTTGCATTTGATGCCGTAAATGGTGGCAAGCTCGTTATCCCGCTCCTACGAAGAGCGGAATGCCCTGATGCGATCAAGGCGGTGTAATCCTGACGCGCAACACCAGCTCACCCGCCGGATTCATTTCCTCGCGGAACTGCAACGCAGCCAGCGCCGAACGCAGCACGTCACGCGACGCGCCGCCATCCGGCCGCGGTTGCCACAAGCTCACGACGCCGAACGGCCGCGTGTGCCGCAGTGTCTGCGTCGTGCCGATCCACAACGGCGTGCCGTCGTCGAGCTCGGCCTGTGCGGGCCACAGGCGCAGCACGAGCTGTTCGCCCGACTGCAACCCCGCGTGCAGCATCAACAACGATTCGGCATTGCCACCCAGCGTGGACGGCAACACGGGATGACGCGCGGATGACGTGTCGTCGTTGAGCAGGCGAATCGCGGCGGTCCAGTCGGCTTCGACCTGCGTCTGCCAGCCCTGCGCATGTAATGCGGCGCGGAGCGGTTCCAGCGGACCTGCAACCTGCACGTCCAGTGGCCAGCGCGGTGCGCTGACGCGCTGGTTGTGCGGCAAAGGCAACGTCGCCCATTCGCGCTGCCACCACGCGTCGGCATCGACTCGATGCGTCGACTGTGGTGGCGAAAAACTTGCGAGCAGAGGATCAACATGCCGCGGCGCATGCCACAGCGCGGCGAACACGAACGCGCCGTAGAAGATCAGGGCCAGCGGGCGCATGTAGAACGAGCGCGCAACATGGCGTCGATAGGCGATGCCGAGCAGCAGTAGCCACACCACGCCGAACAGCACGCCGCCGGCGACATCGCTGAGCCAGTGCGCGCCGAGGTACAGCCGTGCGAAGCCGAGTAGCGCCACCACCACGCCGGTCAGCAGGTACGGCCACACGCGTTGCCGCCCCGGCATTTCGCGCGCGATCAACACCGCGAAGAAACCGAAGGTGATCGTGGTCATCGTCACCGCGATCGACGGGAATCCGAACCCGGGGGGCGCGGTTGGCGGACGCGGCATGTCGATCATCGCCTCCAGGAACGCGGTCAACGCCAGCCCGAAGGCAAGCGCGCCCAGCCAGTGCGCCGCTGCGATCCAGCGGCGCCGCCACAATAACCACAACAACGCCGCACCGGCCGCCACGCCCAGCACCTGCACGTCGCCGATCGATGCCAACGCCGCCATCAGCCGGTCGGCCAGCGGATTGCGCAGCGCGAACATCGCTTCGTGCACTGTCTGGTCGATCACCAGCGGCCCGCCGCGCGCGAGCACCGCCGCAAGCCACGCGAACCACGCCCAGCCGATGCCGAGCACGCAGGCGGCGAGCACCACCAGCGATGGCGATTCGGGACGATT
>JALYOU010000264.1 GCA_030856725.1 Pseudomonadota bacterium | reverse complement strand
GCGCAGAACTGTTCGGCGCGGAGATTCTCGAATTGTGCGTCGCAGTCGGCGGCACCATCACCGGCGAGCACGGTGTCGGCATCGAAAAAATCAATTCGATGTGCGTGCAATTCTCGAAGCAGGAGCTGGAAGCGTTCTTTGCCGTCAAGCGTGCGTTCGATACCGCTTTCCTGCTGAATCCGGACAAGGCGATTCCGACGCTGCGGCGTTGTGCCGAATACGGAAAGATGCATGTGAAACGCGGACAACTGAAGTTTCCTGAGTTGCCGCGTTTCTAGTTGCCGGACCAGACGCATTATGGAACAGACGCTGCAACAATTTTCCGAGCGCATCGACGCAGCCAACGCTGGCAAGACTGCGTTGCGCATCCGTGGCGGCGGCACCAAGGACTGGTACGGCCAGGCGCTTCAGGGAGAGATTCTGGACACGCGGGGCCATGCCGGCATCGTCGCGTACGATCCGACCGAATTGGTAATTACCGCGCGCAGCGGTACGCTGCTGGCAGACATCGATGCGGCATTGGCAGAGCAGAATCAGATGCTGGCATTCGAGCCGCCGTCTTTCGGCATCGGCGCCACCATCGGCGGCGTTGTTGCAACCGGCCTGTCCGGTCCGCGCCGGCAGGCGGTCGGTGCGGTGCGCGATTTTGTGCTCGGCGCGGTCTTGATGGACGGCAAGGGCGACGTGCTGCATTTTGGCGGGCAGGTCATGAAGAACGTCGCCGGTTACGACGTATCGCGCCTGTTGACAGGCGCGATGGGCACGCTTGGCTTGATTCTCGACGTATCGCTGAAGGTATTGCCGCGGCCTTTTGCCGAAACCAGCGTGCGGTTCGAGATCGGGCAGGCCGATGTGATTCGCCGCCTGAATGAATGGGGCAGCCAGCCGCTGCCGATTTCGGCCAGCATGTGGCGTGATGGAACGCTGACGGTGCGCCTGTCCGGTGCGCAGGCTGCAATCAATGCCGCGCTGAAAAAAATGGGCGGAGAGGAAGTGCCTGATGCGCGGGAATTCTGGGCTGAATTGCGGGAACAGCAGAACGATTTCTTCTGTTCTGCCGATAAGACCTCTCATGCCGTTTGGCGTTTGTCGGTACCGTCGGTTGCGCCGCCGCTTGCATTACGTGGAGATCAGGTGATCGAATGGGGCGGGGCGCAGCGCTGGCTGAAGACGGATCAGGATGCTGCTACGGTTCGCGCTGCGGCAGGCAGCATCGGCGGGCATGCCACCCTGTTTCGCGGCGGCGACAAGCAGGTCGGCGTATTCCACCCGCTTGCGCCTGCCGTTGCCGCAATCCATCGCAATCTCAAAACAGCATTCGATCCATCCGGAATCTTCAATCCGGGCCGGATGTATCCGGAATGACAGGCGCCGCGATACAGAGTGCGCGACACGCATTTCTGTCCGCAACAAATCGTAGGAATCCATGCAAACCAATCTAGCCGATTTCATCAAGAACACGCCCGACGGAGAAGAAGCCGAGGCGATTCTTCGCAAGTGCGTGCATTGCGGTTTCTGCACTGCGACCTGGCCGACCTACCAGTTGCTCGGCGACGAACTGGATGGTCCGCGCGGCCGGATTTATCTGATCAAGCAGGTGCTCGAAGGAAAGCAGGCGACTGCCAAGACGCAGTTGCATCTGGACCGCTGCCTGACTTGCCGCAACTGTGAAACGACTTGTCCTTCCGGCGTGCAATATGGCCGGCTGGTCGATATTGGCCGCAAGGTGGTCGATGCGCAGGTGCCGCGCCCGCTGTCTGAACGCATCCAGCGCACTGCTCTGAAAGAAGCGTTGCCGCGCAAATGGCTGTTTTCTCCCGCGATGACGGCAGGACAATTGATGCGGCCGCTGTTACCCGGGGCGTTGAAAAACAAGGTGCCGGCGAGACAGAATGCCGGCGCTTGGCCGACCCGCCAGCATGCACGCAAGATGCTGCTGCTGGACGGCTGCGTGCAGCCGTCGATGGCGCCCAACATCAATGCAGCGACGGCGCGCGTATTCGATGCGCTCGGCATTCAGTTGGTTATTGCGGCAAAGGCCGGCTGTTGCGGCGCGATCCGTTATCACTTGAATGACCACGACGCAGGCCTGGACGACATGCGCCGCAATATCGATGCATGGTGGCCGCATGTGCAGGCAGGCGCCGAAGCAATTGTGATGACC
>JALYOU010000263.1 GCA_030856725.1 Pseudomonadota bacterium | reverse complement strand
GTCGCCGTGCGCGAGCAGCGCTGGCACGCTGCGCACGCTCAGGGTTTGCGGGCCGCTGCGGGTCAGTTCGAAACCCAGAGTTGCGAGTGTGGCTGCTTCGCGTTCCGCAACGTCGGCTTCGCGTTCGGACACTGCCAAGGTTGCCGGCACCAGCAGCGGCTGCGTGCGCAGACCTTCGCCGTCATGCGCGCTTTTGAGTTTTTCATAGCCGAGGCGTTCGTGCGCGGCGTGCATGTCGACCACGATCAGGCCATCCGCCGACTCGGCCAGGATGTAGATGCCATGCAACTGGGCGATGGCAAAACCAAGCGGTGGAATGGCGCCGTCATTGGACGCTTGCATCGGCAGCGGTGTGTAGAACTGCTGCGGCGACTGCGCATGGCTACCGTACAACGCGGCATACGCGTCGCGCGCTTCGCCGACGCGCAGCGATAGGTCGGGTTGCGGTGCTGCCGACCATGACGCCATGGCCCCCGGCATCGCTGCCGCCATGGGCGCAACGCTGGCTACGATGCCAGCGCGCGTTTCAGCCAGCGCATCGTGCAGTGTCCGGTAAACGAAATCGTGGATCAGGCGCGCGTCGCGAAAGCGCACTTCATGCTTGGCCGGGTGCACATTGACATCGACCCGGCGCGGGTCGAGTTGCAGGAACAACACGTACGCGGGTTGCCGGCCATGGAACAGCACATCGGCATAAGCCTGCTTCACCGCGTGCGCGACGCTGCGGTCACGTATCGCGCGGCCGTTGACGTACAGGTATTGCTGATCCGCACTGGCCCGTGAGTACGAGGGCTGCGCGATCCAGCCGTGCAGCTGCAGGCCGGCCGCAGAGTGTTCGATACGCATTGCGTGTCTTGCGAATTCCTCCCCGAGGGTTTCAGCCAGGCGTTCGCCGGAAAAGAAATTGCTGTCGCCTTTGTAGCGTCGCGACGGCTTGCCGTTGTGCGACACACGCAATTCAACATCAGGCCGCGCCAACGCCAGCGAGCGCAGCCATTCCTCGATGTGTCCGAGTTCAGTGCGTTCCGCACGCAGGAACTTTCGTCGCGCCGGCACGTTGAAGAACAGGTCACGCACTTCGACCGTGGTGCCTTGGGCATGCGCTTTCGGCGCGATCGTCCCGACGCGGCCACCCTCAACCTGCAACGCCGCGCCATGCGCGTCCACAGCGCGCCGCGATGCCAGCATGAAGCGGCTGACAGATGCGATCGAAGGCAGCGCCTCGCCGCGAAAACCCAGCGTCTGGACGGCTTCGAGGTCGTCCATCGATGCGATCTTGCTGGTGGCGTGACGTGCGACGGCGAGCGCGAGGTCTTCGGCCGCCATGCCGTCGCCATCGTCGCGGATGCGGATCAGCCGAACGCCGCCTTCCTCCAGGTCGATATCGATGCGCCGCGCGCGCGCATCCAGCGCGTTTTCGACCAGTTCCTTGACCACTGACGCGGGCCGCTCGACGACTTCGCCGGCGGCAATCTGGTTGATGAGGGTGTCGGGGAGTTGGCGGATGGGCACGGCGAGAATGATAGCCGTGCGCAGGGCGGGGCCAGGCCCGCCATTTTTGCGATTCGGTTTAAAGCGGTGGGCTTGTGCCCACCCTACGGACTACCGCCACCTGCACTCGCAGCCACCCGCGCATCCGCACGCGCGGAATACAGCGTGCCCGGCGGCGGCTGGCGGGTGAAATACGTATTGACGCCATCCAGGATCGCGCGCGCAAGGCGCGCCTGGTGGACGGGGTCGTTGAGGCGGCGTTCTTCGTCGGGATTGGTGATGAAAGCCGTCTCGACCAGCATCGAGGGCACGTCCGGCGAGCGCAGCACGACGAAGTTGGCGCGTTCGACGTGCGGCTTGTGTGTCTTGCCGAGGCCTTTGAGGCCCTGCAATACGTGATTGGCCATGTCTTCCGATGCTTTCATGGTCGCGCTCTGCGACAGGTCGAGCAGCACCGAGGCCAAGGTGTTTTCGCGGTCGCGCAGGCGCACGCCGCCGACGAGGTCGGCCGAGTTCTCCTGGCTCGCCAGCCAACGCGCGGCCTGCGACGAGGCGCCGCGCTGCGACAGCACGAACACCGACGAGCCGTGCGCCGCCGGATTGGTGAAGGCGTCGGCATGGATCGACACGAATAGATCGGCCTTCGCCGCGCGCGCTTTCTTGTAGCGCTGGTCGAGCGCGATAAACACGTCGGTGTCGCGGGTCAGGTAGGCCTTCAATCCGGCCGTGGCATTGACCTGCCGCGCGAGTTCGCGCGCGATTTTCAGGGTCAGGTCCTTTTCGCGGCTGCCGGCCGCGCCGCGAGCACCGGGATCCTGACCACCGTGCCCGGCGTCGATGGCGATGATCAAGGGACGCAGGCCGCCGCGACGCATCACGTCCTGCATCGTTTTTACCGGGGTTTGCGTCGATTGCTGCGCACTTTCCGGAACAACTGTGGATGGCACAGCGGTAGACGGCACTCCCGTTGCGATGCGCGTCGGCACGCCGGTCGCGATGACGCCGGGAAGCTCGGATGTGGTCGGCACCGGCGACTGCAACGACGGGACGCTCGTGCTTGGCTGCGGTGGCGGTGGCGGTGGGGGTGTCGTAGGCGATTCTTGCGCGGGCGCAGGAGCAGGCGCCGCGCTCGAAATCAGGCGCGAAGTGGCTTCGCGGGACGCAATGGATGGATCGACAGGATTGGTGTCCGGCTCCGGAGCAGATGATGTGGGCGGAACGGTCGTCGGCACGCCTGCAGTCCGCGGGTTCCCGGTGTCGACGCCATCGCCCGGCCATTCGAGCACCTACACGCTGCCCTTGGCCGAAGGTTCCAGACGTGGCTTGAGCACGCTAACCGGCGCGGCGAGGTCGAACACGATCCGGGTGACGCCGGGCGCGGGGTGGCCGGTACGCACGGC
>JALYOU010000258.1 GCA_030856725.1 Pseudomonadota bacterium | reverse complement strand
GGTCCCGCGGGCAACAAACGGCCGTTCCCGTACCGGCGCGCGCCGTCGATCACTTCGATCTCGATGTCGCGCGCCAACCGGTAGTGCTGCAGGCCGTCGTCGCAGACCACGATGTCGCATCCGGCCTCGTCCAGCGCATTGGCTGCGCGCACGCGATCGCGGTCCACCCGCACCTTCGCGCCGCTGCGCCGCGCGATCAGCACCGGTTCGTCGCCCGCTTCATGCGGGTCGCTTTTCGTATCGACCCACAGCGGCTGCGAGGTATCACTGCGTCCGTAACCGCGACTGGCGACACCGGGTCGCCAGCCTGCGGCGCGCAGGCGCTCAACGAGGGCGATCGTCAACGGCGTCTTGCCTGTCCCGCCGGCGGTGAGGTTACCGACCACGACCACCGGAATCGCGGCACGCCGGCGACGCAGGATTCCGCCGCGATACAACATCGTGCGCAGCGCTATCGCACCGCCATACACCTGCGAAAGAAGCTGCGCGCTGAACGGCGGCGCCGCATCGCCGTACCACCAGGCTGGAAGCTGCGGCCTGCGTGCGGTCATGTGCCGCCCTTGTGGGTGCGGCTTTTGAGTCCTGAGTCCTTCATGCAAGGTCCGGTTCGCGGAACTGCATCCGGTGGAGGTGCGCGTAAACGCCGCCGCGCGCGATCAGGTCGCGGTGCGTGCCCTGCTCCACCAGCCGGCCGTGATCGAGCACCAGTACCTGGTCGGCATGCTCAATGGTGGACAGCCGGTGCGCGATGACCAGCGTGGTGCGGTCCGGCATCAGGTGCTGCAACGCGTCCTGCACAAGTCGTTCGGATTCGTTGTCGAGTGCGGCGGTCGCTTCGTCGAGGATCAGGATCGGTGCGTCCTTCAGCATCGCGCGGGCGATGGCGAGGCGCTGGCGCTGGCCGCCTGACAGGCGTCCACCGTCTTCACCGATCGGCGTCTGCACGCCTTGCGGCAACCTCTCGACGAACTCCATCGCATTGGCGCCACGAATCGCGTCGGCAAGCGCCTGCTCGCTTGCGCCGCCCATTTCGCCGTAGGCGACATTCGCCGCGATGCTGTCGTCAAACAACATCACGCGCTGGTTGACCAATGCAATTTGCCGGCGCAGGTCGGTGAGCCTGTACGCGCTGAGCGGTTGCCCATCCAGCAGAATGTCGCCGTTTTCCGGCGTGTAGAAACGCGGCAGCAGGCGAACGAGCGTAGTCTTGCCGCTGCCGGAACGACCGACGATGGCGGTCACCGTGCCCGGCTTCGCGGTGAAGCTGATGCCCTCCAGCGCGGGTTGCTCTTGCCCCGGATAACGCGCGGACACATTTTTGAATTCGATCACGCCCTGCGCTCGCGCCAGCGGCAACGTGCCAGTGTCGATCTCGTCTTCGCTGTCCAGTACCTCGAACAGCCGCTGCGCAGACGACACACCGCGCTGGACCATGCCCTGCACGTTGGTCAGCTGTTTCAATGCGGGAATGATCGCGATCATCGCCACCATCAGCGTCACGAAGCCGCCCGCGTCGAGCCGCCCCGCGATCGCTTCGCGTCCGGCCGCATATAGCAGCAAGGCAAGCCCTACCGCGCCCATCAGCTGCACCAGCACCGAGGAAATCGAGCGCGTGACCTCGACTTTCATGCCGAGCCGCAGGTTCTGCTGCACCAACGCGCGGTAGCGCTCGAGCTCTGCCTCCTGCGCGCCGTACACCTTGACTTCCTGATGGCCGAGCAATGACTGACCTGCCGACTGCAGCATGCGGCCCGAGCCTTCCTGGATCAGGTGGTTGATGCTGCGATAACGGCGCCCCACGCGATCCATCACGATCGCAAGCACGGGCCCCAGCAGTACGATCATTACCGTGATCCGCGGGCTTTCCGACAGCATCACCGCGAGCATCGCGATTACCTGCAGGCTGGCGCTGATCATCACCTTCATCGCGTCGACCGCCGCCAACGCCACCTGCTCGGTATCGCTGCCCAGCTTGGTCAGCATCTGCGGCACGGGTTCAGCGTCGAAGCGCGACCCGGGCAGGCGCAGGTACTTGCCTAGCAACAACATGCGCAGGTCGCGCGCGACGCTGCGGCCGGAACGCGCCATACCGTAATCAGTGACGAAACCCGCCAGGCCGCGCACGACGAACAGACCCACGATCGCAAGCGGCAACAACACGCTCACGCTGGTGTTGTTGGCGATGAAGGTCTCGTTGACGATGGGTTTCATCAACTTGGTGAAACCCGCACCCGCTGCGGCCTCGAACAACATGCCGACGACAGCCAGCAACAGATACGGCCGATACGGCCTTGCGTACTGCAGCAGGCGTTTGTACGTGGGCCAAGGCTTGCCGGCATTGTTCAAAGATGTATCGCTCAACGCTTGGGCTCCGGCGCCGTGGCAATCATGATCTGCTTGAACCCGAGTTGCCCGAGCGCGTCGTAAGCGGTGACGACGGCTTGATGCGGCGTGCGTGCATCGGCGCGCAGCAGCACCGGACGCTCGCGATCATTACCAGTGACATCGACGATGGTGCGCTTGAGCGAATCGACATCGGTGCGCAAGGCTTCGCGATCGCCAACGAAATAGCGGCCTTCGGCATTCACCAGCAGGTTCAACGTGCGCGATTCGGTGGGCACGGGTTCGCCGGTGGCCTGCGGCAACTGCAGGCGCAGCACGGAACGCGTTTCAAACGTGGTCGTGATCACGAAGAAAATGATCAGCACGAGAATCACGTCGATCAACGGGACCAGGTTGATCTCGGGTTCGTCGTCGGAGCGATGGTCGCGGATGCGCATGCGGTCAACCAGACGCGAGCGGCGGCGTGATGCCATGCGTGCCCGCTGCAGCGCGGGTGGGCGCGGGGCGCACGTCCAGCGTATCGATCAGCTGGATCGCTTCATGCTCCATGCCGACGATGTACTCGGCGATGCGGCCGCGAAAATAACGATGGAACATCAATGCGGGAATGGCGACGATCATGCCGGCGGCGGTGCACACCAGCGCCTTGCCGATGCCGCCGGCCAGTTGCGTCACGTCGCCGATACCGTGGTCGAGAATGCCGAGGAACATCTGGATCATGCCGACCACGGTGCCGAACAGGCCGAGCAAAGGTCCAGCCGCGGCGATCGTGCCGAGCGTGTTGAGGAAACGTTCCATGCGATGCACCAGATGCCGGCCGACATCTTCGATGCGTTCGCGGATCTG
>JALYOU010000223.1 GCA_030856725.1 Pseudomonadota bacterium | reverse complement strand
GCGCGCGCGTATTGATCGGAGGGTGGCCTTGGCGCACACACACCGCGGAAGACTGCGAGTAAGCGTGGCGTGCCACGCCTGGGTCGATCTCGGCACAGCGACATTTGGCTGGTTCCAGACAAGAACGGTGGGCCAAGGCTCACCCTACGGAGAACGAGATGCCGCACCGCAGCCGCCTTGCCGGTTTCATCATCGATTGCCAGACCGATGATCTCGATGGCGCCGCCAATTTCTGGAGCCGCGCGCTGGGCGTCTCGATCGGCGAATCGATGGTCGAGGATAGCGCCGCCTACATCGAGTTCGACGACACGCCCGGCGACCTGCACATCGAAGTGCAGAAAGTCTCGCACCCCTCTCGCGTGCACCTCGACATCGAAAGCGACAACATCGATGCCGAAGCCGATCGTCTCGAAGCACTCGGCGCCAAGCGCATCGGCTTCGTCAGACGCTGGTGGGTGATGGAAGCACCGACCGGCCAGCGTTTTTGCGTGGTGAAAATGCATCACCCGGATCGGGGCGCATCACCCAACGATTGGGACTGACCGCCTCAGCACACAAGCGCTTGCGGTGAACGCGGCACCCGCCCCGACTACTGGGTCCGCTGCTGCCCCTGCAATTCGCTGACGACCAGTCGTTGCTGCAGCAGCATTTCCCGGCGACGGCCTTCCAGCAATTCCATCGTGATCTCGGCCAAAGCCGCCAGGGCCACGCGTTGCGATTCGTTCAATGTGCGTGGCTGCCGATCGATGACGCACAGCGTCCCGATCGTCTCGCCTTCGATGGACACCAGTGGCACCCCGGCATAGAAACGAATTCCCGGCGGACCGGTCACCAACGGCGAATCGGCAAAGCGCGGGTCGCTGCTGGCGTCGTGCACTTCCAGCATGGTTTGCGGCGTAAGGATGGCGTGGCTGCACAGGGAATTTTGGTTGGGGACCTGGTCGACCTCCACTCCCACCCGCGCCATGAAAAAGAGGCGGTCGCGATCGACCAACGACACCAGTCCGATCGGGGTTGCGCACAGCAGACTCGCGACCTGAACGACCTGGTCGAACATGGCCTGTGGCGGTGTATCGAGGACGTCGAATGAAGCCAGCGACCGCAGGCGGGACGCTTCATCCGGTAGGTTGGCCATGGCTGTATTCATCACTGGTACCCCACTGATTCAAACAGCATTTTCACGACGCTGCGGTCTTGACGCAAACAACACGACCATCATGTATTCATCAACGTGAATCGATCGGAAATGTATCCCAGTGCGTTGCAGCTGAGCAAACAGCGGATTCACGCAGGAGAGCCGGACACTTGGCATCCATGCAGAATGCGGTGCGCAACGCGTCCGGAAACTCCCGTAGCCAAGCACAGATGCCGCCATACGCCTGCAGGAACAGAATCAATACGAAGCTAAGTTCGACGATTCAAACGTTACCTGCTTTGATCTCCAGCTTGTCCAGGGCTTCGACCACGTCGCCCACGATGACGTCTTCCGCCAGCTTGCCGATCAACACGTCGCCCAGATGCAAGCCGGCCTCCGCCTTTTCCTGAAGCCAACTCGCTTCCGCTTTGAGCCGCGCAATCAATTGCCCCGCATCCTTTGGCGAATCGAAGCCGCTGCTTTGCACCAGCAAGCGGCCATTGCCATCGTGGAGCTTGAAATAAAATTTGCCGTCAGTCTCGCGATACTGCTTGAACAGCGGCAGGGTCGCCTTTGTACCGACAACCTTGGTGTCGGTGACGGCGTCCAGAGCGCGCAATCCCACCGTAGTGCGTAGCTCGGCGATGAGCGGTGTGGCGTATCGCGCACGCACACGCTGCGCACCATCGCGCAATTGCTGTTCGATCCGCGACGGGGCGGCAATCAACCGTTCGTAACGCTCACGCAGCGGCGCAACTTCGGCATCGATGCGCTCGAACAGGTGTTGCTTGGCATCGCCCCACGCGATTCCGTCGGCGAATGCGCGTCGCAGCGCTACGGTTTCCTCCACGGATGCGAACGCCTGGTACAGCTGGAACACGTTCGAGCTGGCGGCGTCCTTGGCCTCGCCCGGCGTGCGCGAATCGGTGACGATCGAGTAAATCAATTTCTTCAATTGATCGCGAGATGCGAACAGTGGAATGGTGTTGTCGTAGCTCTTGGACATCTTGCGGCCGTCGAGACCGGGCAAGGTCGCCACCTGCGCTTCGATGACGGCTTCGGGCAGGGTGAAATACTCTTTGCCATCGGGTTCGCCGTAGAGATGGTTGAAGCGCTGGCCGAAATCGCGCGCCATCTCGATGTGCTGCACCTGGTCGCGGCCGACAGGGACCTTGTGCGCGTTGAACAACAGGATGTCCGCGGCCATCAACACCGGATACATGAAAAGGCCGGCGGTGATGCCGGCATCGTCGTCCTCGCCTTCAGCGCGATTTTTGTCGACCGCCGCCTTGTATGCATGCGCACGGTTGAGCAAGCCCTTGCCGGCGACACAAGTCAGCAGCCAGGTGAGTTCGGGGATCTCTGGAATATCCGACTGGCGATAGAACCAGACGGTGTCCGGGTCGAGTCCGCAGGCGAGCCATGCGGCCGCGATCTGCAGCGTCGAGTGCTGCACGCGCGATGGCTCCTGCACTTTCACCAGCGCGTGGTAGTCGGCCAGGAAATAGAAACTCTCGACGTTGGCCGCACGCGAAGCCGCGATCGCCGGCCGGATCGCGCCGACGTAATTGCCGAGATGCGGTGTGCCGGAGGTGGTGATGCCGGTGAGGATGCGGGTGGGCGCAGAGGTCATTGGGAGCCGTTGAACGGTTGCAGTCGTCAGTTTACCCGTTGCCCTGGAAGCGGCTTGGATGAATTGCAGGCGACCGCTCTCGCTCCTGCAACCAGCCGCCATCACTGTGCCCCAAACCCCATTCCGCACATTCGCCCGTTCCCAGCATCACCTTCCGAGGAGCGACCACCATGTTCCGCAAATACCTGTTGTTGAGTACCGCCCTGTTCGCTGCCGCCGCCTGCATGCCGCTGTCGGCGACCTCCCTGGTCGACATCGACCTGATCGACCGCGACAACGGACACACGCTGCCCGAATACACGCATCGCGGCCGCATCTACGTGCCCGGCGTACCCGGCCACCGTTACGGCGTGCGGCTCACCAACTCCAGCGGTGAGCGGGTGCTGGTGGTGTTGTCGGTGGACGGCGTCAATGCGGTCAGCGGCAAGACCGCGCATCCGGCGCAGACCGGCTACGTGCTGGCGCCGTGGCAGAGCACCGAGATCAACGGCTGGCGCAAGTCGCTGGACGATATCGCGCAGTTCTATTTCACCGACCTGCCCGACAGTTACGCCGCGCGCACGGGCCGGCCGGACAACGTCGGCGTGATCGGGATCGCCGTGTACCGCGAACGGCAGCAATACATTCCGTATCCGCAACCTGTCGGTCCGCCGATCGCGCGCGGCGATGCGCAGGCCAATCGCGCAGAGGGCAAGGCGTCCGCGCCTGCCGCCGCGCCCGCTCGCCAGGCTTCTACGGCCGCGGATTCGGCGTATGGCCAGGAAAGCAGCCCGCGCCTGGGCACCGGCCACGGCGCGCGCGAATGGGCGCCGGTGGGACGGACCGACTTCGTGCGCGCCAGCCGTTCGCCAGCGCAGGTGACGCAACTGCGCTACGACGACATGGACGCGCTCGCCACGATGGGTGTACTGCCACGCCCGCAACCATATTGGGGCCGCGACGAACCGCGTGCGTTTCCGGGGAGTTTCGTGGTTGATCCGCCGGCGTGGTGAGAAACAGTATTCGTTATTTGGGGGCGGCTATTCGCTTTAGCCGTCATACCCGCGAAGGCGGGCATGACGAGAGACCCATTCGCAATCCTCACGCAAAAAAAGGCCGGCATTGCGCCGGCCCTTTTCTTATTGCGTTGGTGCATGGATCAGCACTTGCCGTCCTTGCAATCCTCGGCTTTGTCTTCGATCTTGTCACCGACCTTTTCGATGTCCTTGCCCGCGCCCGCCATGGTATTGCAGGCGGTCAGGGTGCCCATCGAGAACATGGCCAGCAGCATCACAGTGATCAAACGCTTCATAGGGTTCTCCTCGTCCAGCGAAATAGGAATACAGCAGGGGCCGCAGGTGCGCTTGTGGACGGCCCCGCCCGGCTATGGAAACCCATCGGGGTGTGAAGCCGACGTGCAATCCGTGACGGATGATGGCCCGGTCCATGTAACGGGCGGTGAACAAGGCTTTTAGA
>JALYOU010000220.1 GCA_030856725.1 Pseudomonadota bacterium | reverse complement strand
GGCGTCTTGCGCTCGCCAAAACCATACACGGTCAATCCTTCCTCGCGCAGGCGCTGCGCCAGACGCGTGAAGTCGCTGTCGCTCGAGACCAGACACATGCCATCGAAGCGGCCGGTGTACATCAGGTCCATCGCGTCGATGATCAGCGAGGAGTCGGTCGCGTTCTTGCCGCTGGTGTAAGCGAACTGCTGCACCGGGCTGATGGAATGCTCCAGCAGCTTCTGCTTCCATTGCGTGGCGCGCGTGGAGGTGAAGTCACCATAGATGCGCTTGACGCTGGCCACGCCGAACTTCGCGACTTCCGCGAGCAGGCCTTCGATGACGGACGGTTGCGCGTTGTCGGCGTCGATCAGGACGGCGAGACGGCGTTGTCCGTCGTCGAGGTCGGGCTTGGCGGTATTCCTGTATCTCATGGGGTCTGTCTCCGTTTCACGATCAAACTTTCGCAGCCTACGCGTCCCTACGCCGCGCGAGCCAATCCTGCCGCCACCATATCCATCGCGACCGCTTCTGCAGCCTTGATCCCATCCACCGCCGCTGAAAGAATCCCGCCGGCATAGCCCGCGCCTTCGCCAGCGGGAAACAAGCCGCGCGTATTGAGGCTGTGGCCGTCGGCATTGCGCGTGATGCGCAGAGGTGAGGAAGTGCGGGTCTCGACGCCGGTCAGCACCGCGTCGTGCATTGCGAAGCCCTTGAGTTGTCTGTCGAAGGCCGGCAAGGCTTCGCGAATCGCGGCGATTGCGTAGTCGGGCAGTGCGTTGGACAGATCGCCGAGCCGCACACCTGGCGTGTACGACGGCAGCACGGCGCCGAATGCCTGCGATGCGCGCGCGCGCTGGAAATCGCCGACCAGCTGCCCCGGTGCTTCGTACTCGCTGCCGCCCAGCGCAAACGCGCGTTCTTCCCAGTGCCGTTGCAAGGCGATGCCCGCCAATGGGCCATCGCCGTACGGCGCGTAATCATCCGGCGTGATGCCGCACACGATCGCCGCATTGGCATTGCGCTCGTTGCGTGAATACTGGCTCATGCCGTTGGTGACGACACGCCCCGGTTCGCTCGCGGCCGCGACCACGGTGCCACCGGGACACATGCAGAAGCTGTAGACGGAGCGTCCATTGCGGCAGTGATGCACCAGTTTGTAATCGGCCGCGCCGAGCAGCGGATGTCCGGCTTGCGCACCGAAGCGCGCAGCGTCGATCAGCGATTGCGGATGCTCGATGCGGAAACCGATCGAGAAGGGTTTGGCTTCGAGGAAGACGCCGCGCGCATGCAGCATCGCGAAGGTGTCGCGCGCACTGTGGCCGAGCGCCATCACCACATGGTCGGCGCGGATCTCCTCGCCTGATGCCAGGGTCACGCCACGCACCTGGCGCGCGCCCGAGACAGCGGTTTCGATCAGCACGTCATCGACGCGGCTGGAGAAGCGGATCTCGCCGCCCAGCGACTCGATCGTCGCGCGCATGTGTTCCACCATCGACACCAGCCGGAACGTGCCGATGTGCGGCTTGCTGACGTAGAGGATTTCCTCCGGCGCGCCGGCCGCGACGAATTCCTTCAACACTTTACGGCCCTGATGCCGCTTGTCGCTGATCTGGCTGTACAGCTTGCCGTCGGAAAACGTGCCAGCGCCACCTTCGCCGAACTGCACGTTGGATTCGGGATTGAGGATCTTCTTGCGCCACAACCCGAACGTGTCCACCGTGCGTTCGCGCACCGCCTTGCCGCGCTCCAGGATGATCGGCCGTAATCCCATCTGCGCCAGCAACAATCCGGCGAACAAGCCGCACGGGCCGGCGCCGATCACGATGGGCTGCAATGACGTTGCATCTTTCGCGTGCGCGACGAATTTGTAGGAGGTGTCGGGCGTCGGCGTGACTTTGTCCAACGTCAGCTTGCCGCCTTCGGCATGTGCGGAGGCGTGCGTGTCGAGGCCATCGGTGGACCGCCGCAGGATCTCCGTCTCGTGCGCCGTGTCCACGTCCACCGAATAGATCAATACGATCGCGCCCCGCTTGCGCGCGTCGTAGCTGCGCTTGGCAACGCTGTAGCCGGCCAGTTCATCGGAGTGGATGCCGAGCCGCGCGGCGATGGCCGCCGGCAACGCGGCGGCGTCATGATCCAGCGGGAGCTTGATGTCGGTGAGACGGAGCATGCGCGGCGTCCGGAAGGGCAGTCATTCTAGAACGCCATCAACCGCGCGACTTCCAATAAAGAGCAAGCATCACGTGGCGACCCCCGGCTTGCCATGTCCCACGACTGCCCGGCATGACGGCAGGCGTCTGGTCATGTGTGTTTACGCGTTGAACACAGCAAGGGCGTCAGGGTGCGTGGCGACTGTCACGGAGCCATGCCATGCCCAGATACGCCACTCGTAGTGCAGTACCCTCCACGATCATGTCCACCTTGCTGTTGTCCGCCTGCATGACCACGACTGCACCACCGATGTCCGACCCGATGCCGCCGTTGGAAGATCGCTGCAATGCCGATCTGGCCAAGGCCGCGATCGGCAAGGCAGCGACCGCGCAGGTGGTCGAACAGGCCCGTGTCGATGCACGCGCCGACATCGCTCGTGTACTGCGCCCCGGACAAATCGTGACCATGGAATTTCGCGCAGGCCGTTTGAATGTTGACGTGAATGAGCGCAATGCGATCACAGGCTTGCGCTGCGGCTGACGTGTGAGCGATTGCGCGGGCCGCGAAAGACAATTCCACAATCACGGATGCGCGGATCAGCACCGGTTGCCCGTTAACGCGCAGCAAACGCGTGCGACGGCATGCTGGCCACCCGTTGATTCCCCAACCCTGTCCGGAGCGCCGCCATGATTCGAATTGCACTGCACTGCATCGCCCTGCCTGCCGCCATCGCGCTGGTGCTGGCGCTGAGTGCGTGCCAACCGACCTCCGATGACGGCGTCTCCGAAACCGGGGCGTCGCCAGCCGACACCGCGCGCGCCTCACCGCCTAGCGCGAGCATGCCCGCCGACGCGCCGCCACCCATGGCCGACCCCGCACCCGTTACGCCGCCGAGCTCAAGCGAGGACCCACCGATGACCAATATGATGATGTGCGACGACAGCAAGGGGCAGACCGCCGTCGGACAGACCGCGACGCAGGCCGTGGTGGACAAGGTCATCGCCGACACCGGCTCGCGCAACGCGCGCGTGATCAAGCCGGATCAATCCGTGACGATGGATTACCGCGAGGACCGGGTGAACATCAACGTCGATGCGAACAACGTGATCATTTCGGTCAAGTGCGGTTGATGTGACACAGGGATCGACATGATGCCGGCACCGCCGTCGACGTAATCGTCGCGATGGTAATGGATCGTCATCCCGCGAAAACCGGAACCCATGCTGGGACATCTTCCGAAGAGTCATGAGTTACGGGCACGGGTCCCGCCTATCGCGGGAATGACGGATTGCATTCGTGGAATGCGGCAAGTCGCAGGCGCATCGCACAAAGCGAACAACGCGGTGCGCTTCGCTTACAGCATCCTGCGCACTAGCGCTACGAGCATGGGCTCCGCGTCGCGGAGTTGATTACCCATCTACACCCGATCGTCGATGCCTTTCACGCCCGCATGCTTGGCGCAGTGCGCGCAGCAATAGAAGGTTCCGTCGTGCTCGGCGCCGTGCCCGATGATCTTGCAACCGCAATGCGCGCATTGCGGCGCAAGCGCATGGATGGCGCACTCGAAACTGTCGAAAGTGCCGGAGGTGTCACCCATGGTGATGGTGAACGCCTTGTCGTAATCGTTGCCGCAAACATCGCATCGGGACATGACATGCACCTTCGCTGTGAAGTGGATGGAACCGCAGTGTGTGCAGCCGCAGTGTCAGGCGCGGTGAAGGCTCTTACCTGCGTGCCGCCTTCAGGAACTTCAGCGCCGCCTGCTCCCACTGCCGCTCGCCTTTCGCGCCAGCCGCCGCGCGCATGAGGCTGCCGTCGCGCCAACCCGCGATCACGCTCGGATCGATGTACGACTTGCGGCACACCGCAGGCGTGTTGCCGAGCGCATGCGCGACTTCCTTGATGACCGCGTTCTGCAAGCCGGCCAGTGCACGTTCGCTCGGCGCGGAGTTGTCGACCTTGTACGGCAGCGTCGTCGCCGCGAAGGCGCGGAACGCCGTGAGCGTGCCGCCCCAGGTGCGGAAATCCTTGGCAGTGAACGCCTGGCCCATCGCGCCGCGCAGGTAGTCGTTGACTTGGCCCGAATCCACCGGCTGCACGCGGCCCGCGTCGTCCACGTACTGGAACAACGACTGCCCCGGCAGCTGCTGGCAATGCTTCACCAGTTTCGTCAGTTTCGCGTCGTCGAGCACGATGTCGTGCTCGAGCCCGCTCTTGCCGCGGAACCGGAACCGCGCGCGGCTGCCCTGCACGAACGCGACATGGCGGTTGCGCAGCGTGGTCAGGCCGAAGGACTTGTTGCTGCGCGCGTACTCGTGGTTGCCGACCCGGATCATGGTGTCGGCGAGTACCGCCACCACGATCGCCAGCACTTTCTCGCGCGGGAATTCCGGCAGCGCCAGGTCGCGTCGCAGGTTGCGGCGCAGGCGTGGCAGCGCTTCGCCGAAAGCGACGATGCGCTCGAACTTGCCGCCGCCGCGTTGCGCATTCCACTGCGCGTGATAGCGATATTGCTTGCGCCTGCGCGCATCGCGGCCGGTGGCTTGCAGATGGCCATTGGCCTTCCTGCAGATCCACACGTCTGTGTAGGCGGGCGGAATTGCCAGCATGCGGATGCGATCCAGCGTGGCCTTGTCGCGTACGGTCTTGCCATCGGCGTGGTGATAAGTGAATCCCTCGCCATGACGCGCGCGCGCGATGCCGGCGCCGCCATCACTGACGTACACCAGGCCGGCGTCTTTCGCCGCCTGTGCGGCGAGTGCGTTGCTGGCGATGACCTCAGGCATCGCGCGAGCATCCGCACGTCTGCGTCAAGACCGCGTGGCGACTCTAGATCAGTTAGTGCAACGCGCAGATGGCAGCCGCATAAAGGAAACGGGCCGAAGCCCGTTTCCATCTGCCGCGTGCATCACTGACGGGCCGATGTCAGCGTCCGTCGCCGTCGGCATCGCCGGGCAATGTCCTCTCGACATGGTGCCATGCGGCGCGGGTCGCATCCTTGGCCTTTTCCCAGCCCAGTTTCGACTGACCCTTGATGCGTTCGTAGTCCGATTTCAATTCATTCTCGACCTCGTCGAACTTGCGGCCGCTGTACTTGCCGTGGCCTTCGTAACCGGTGCGATAGCCCGGTTCGTAGTCGTCGAAACTGCTGCCCGATTCGTAATACGCCTCGCGTTGGTACTGGTTCTTCCAGTAATCGTTCTGCGCAGCGCTGTCGATGCCGGGACGAAACGTGTTGTTGGCCATGTCGATCATCTCCTCAAGGCGCGAGCCAGATTGGTTCACTGAGACCAGAACGTAGCGGCAGGCCCGTTAGACGCCGGTCAACGCGATGTCAACGCAGGATGAAAACCAGTTTGGTTGAGGGCAGGCGCGCAGGTCCCTGCATGAATGCCAGACGGTCCGGGGCGCTGCCACTCAGCAGATATTTAGGCCATCCTGGCGAACATGCGTCCTGTTTTTCATGACGGGATGCCATGCGTCGCTTGACACGATTGCCGTAGAGGCCAGAGGACGACTTGATGGAGGATCGTAAACGCACCCCCGGGAGGCTTGGCATCGTTGCCGTTCTGTTCGACGCCGATGGCAGCGATAGCGAACTTGCACCGGCCCAGATAGATCCGTCGCGATTGTCGGACCACCAACTGCTGTGGATCGAGTTGTGTGGCGACGACGATGCGCAGCTGAAGGATGTTGTCGCCCAGCTCGGATTGTCCGATCACCTGGCGGCGGTACGCGCCGGCATGTGCGGGCATCCGCGCGTCGAGAACTTCGGCGACTGGTTCCTGGTGCGGGCGGCCGCGATCACGGATGACGACCCATCCACGGGTGCTGACTCGACAGCAGCTGATTCGACAGCAGCTGATTCGACAGCAGATGACATCGGAGCCGCGGCGTCGCACAGGAAACACGCTCATCGCCTGCGCTTCGCGGCAGAGGAATTCACCATCGTCGTCGGTCGCAACTTCGTGCTGACGCTGCACGATGCGCCCTTGCGGTTCATCGACGAACTGCGCGAGCGCGAACAGGCCGAAACGCAGCTTGGGGTGCTGAGCGCGGAAAGTTTCACTGCTTCGCTGCTCGACTGGACATTGGCAACGTATTTCGACGCGGTGTCCGAATTCGAGACCGCCGTCGACCGGCTCGAAGTGCACCTGCTCGGAAGCCGTCGGCACCGCGACTGCCTTCCCGACCTGGCTGACCTGCGCCGCGTGGTGTCGAAGCTGCGGCGACAACTGGCATCGCACCGCAACCTGTTCGCGGCGCTGCAACGCCCAGATTTCCGCCCAGCCGCCGATGAAGCGGCGAATGGACATTTCCTGCGACTGGGCGAGCGTTTCGACCATGCCATGGAAGCCGTCGAGAACGCACGCGACATGATCGTGGGCACGTTCGAGTTGTTCGCCACGCGCGCCGCGCAGCGTACCAACGACAACATGCGCCGGCTGACCTTCGCCACCGTGCTGATCGGCACGCTGGCGGTGCTGGCGGGCGTGCTCGGCATGAATTTCGATGTTGCTTTTTTCGACAGCGGCGCGAAGGGATTCTGGAGCGCTGTCGCCGGCATGACGCTGCTGGCCGTGGGCGCGTTTATCGTGGCGCGTATGCGCGATTGGCTGTAGGGCGGGCTCAAGCCCGCCCCACCACTTCGATGAGCTCTCCCTGCCTGCCTGGTGTCGAAACGCTATGGCGATGGGAAAAGACGCGGGCCTGGGCCCGCCCTACGTCACCGCTGCGATTGAGGTCTTTTCCGCTGGAGCATGGGCATGGCGCCACGCGATCAGCACCGCGACCGCAAGCATCAA
>JALYOU010000151.1 GCA_030856725.1 Pseudomonadota bacterium | reverse complement strand
CCGTCGTCGTCACCGTCGACAACGCGGACCAGGCGCTGCTGCCCGGGCTTACCGTCAATGCCGAAATCGAGGTCAGCCGTCTCGAGAACGTGCTGCTGGTGCCGAACACGGCGCTGCGTTTCAAGCCAGCCGAGGATGACGCAGCGCCCGCTGCGCAGGCGCAGGCAGGCCCGCGTGGTGGCGGCATGATCGATGAGTTGCCGGCGTTCGTCGCGACCCTGCGATTGACACCAAACCAGCAGTCCGCATTCGATACGGCGTTGGCCGCGATTCGCGAACGCGCGGCCGCTCGACAGGCGCCCCAGCAGCAACCCGGCGGCGGTGCCGGCATTTTCGGTGGCGGCCGCGGTGGCCCGCCGGGGGGCGGCGGCAATCGCGGTGGCGGCAATCCCGATGGCGCGATGCGCCAGCGCATGCAGGAACGTTTCACCCAGCAGTTCTCCGCATTCCGGACGACGCTGGATGCAGGCCAGCGGCAGACGTGGGATGCACAGATCGCTTCGCTTGTCACCGCGCGCCGCGCGCCGCTCTACAAGCTGGCCGATGGCAAGCCCGAGCAGACGATGGTGCGCGTGGGCGCATCCGACGGCAGCAACACGGAAGTGTCAGGCAATGTTGCGGAAGGCGATGTCGTGATCGTCGGCAGCGAACGCGCTGCGGCGGAACCGTGAGCGCAATCGCAGCTGCGTTACCTTCCGCCACGCGGGCGCCGGTGATCGAGACGCACGCCTTGGGCAAGGTGTATGCGGAAGGCACTGAAGCGGAAGTGATCGCGCTCAAGGATGTCGGCATGGCCATCCGCCATGGCGAGTTCGTCGCGATCATGGGGCCGTCCGGTTCGGGCAAATCAACGTTGATGAATCTCATCGGTTGCCTCGACAAGCCCAGCAGCGGCCGTTACCTGTGCGACGGTGTCGATGTCGCCACGCTCGACGCGGAAGAACGCGCGATCCTGCGCCGCGACAAGATCGGCTTCGTGTTCCAAGGCTTCAACCTGCTGCCGCGCATGAGCGCCCTGGAGAACGTTGCGATGCCGATGGCCTATGCCAACGTGCCGCGCGAGGAACGCCTGCAGCGCGCGCATGCCGCAATGGCCGCGGTGGGTTTGGCCACGCGCGAAAGCCATCGTCCGAGCGAACTTTCCGGCGGCCAGCAGCAGCGCGTCGCCATCGCACGCGCGCTCATCAACCGTCCGCCGATCCTGCTCGCCGATGAGCCAACCGGTGCGCTGGACAGCAAGACCGGCGAAGAAATTCTCGCCCTGTTCAAGCAGTTGCAGGCCGAAGACCACACCGTCGTGCTGATCACCCACGATCCAGATGTCGCGCAGCATTGCGACCGGATTTTCGTGATGCGGGACGGGGAGTTGCATGAGCAGGAGCAGGACGCGTGAGGTTGCTACCGCCTTTGGCCGTCATTTCCGCGAAGGCGGGACTGCGAAGGCAGGATGCCGAAGCGAACATTCGCGTAGCGAATGGCCCGAAGGGCGTGTTGCAGGAGCGGCGCTTTACCCATGCCGGGAATTTTTCAGAAGAGCAATGTCCGCAAGCTAGGGCAATACGGGCATGGGTTCCCGCCTTCGCGGGAATGACGATCCAGGAAGTCATCGCCCCATGAACTTCCTCGAAACACTCCGCACCGCCATCTTCGCCCTGCGCGGCAACTGGATGCGCAGCTCCCTGACTTCGCTCGGCGTCATCATCGGCATCGCCGCGGTGATCGTGATGGTGTCGGTCGGGCAGGGCACGCAGGCGGAGATCGACAAGCTCGTTTCCGGCCTCGGTTCCAACCGGCTCGACATCAGCGGCGGCGGCGGCTTCGGCGGTGGTGGCGTGCGAATGGCCGCCGGTAGCCGCTACACCTTGTCGCTCGACGACGCCGACACGATCCGCGAAGAAATCCCCGAAGTCGAATTCGTCGCCGCATCGCTGCGCGGCGGGAGCCAGATCGTGTTTGCGGAAAACAACTGGTCGACGCAGTGGCAGGGCGTGCAGCCGGACTGGTTCGACATCAACGAATGGGTCATCGACACCGGCGATCGTTTCGAGTTGGGCGATTACAGCGGCGGCGGCAAGTCGGTGATCCTCGGCGAAACCGTGCGCCGTGAATTGTTCGGCGACGAGGATCCCGTCGGCCAGACCGTGCGCCTCGGCCGCGTACCGTTCTCTGTGGCAGGAACGCTGAAATCGAAAGGGCAAGGCGGCTTCGGGCAGGACCAGGACGACCTGATCGTGGTGCCGCTCGAAACCGCGCGCAGGCGTTTATCGGGATCAAATGCGTTGCCGCCGGGTGCGGTGCAGCAGATCACGCTCGGCGTTGGCCGCGCTGAAGACCTGACCTACGCGCAAGGCGAAGTCGAAGCCTTGTTGCGGCAGCGGCACAAGCTGCAGCCCGGTGAGGACGACGACTTCAGCGTGCGCAACATCGCCGAGATCGTCGCCACACGCACGCAGACTACCAAGCTGATGTCGCTGCTGCTTGGCGCCGTCGCAGGCATCTCGCTGATCGTCGGCGGCATCGGCATCATGAACATCATGCTGGTATCGGTGACCGAGCGCATCCGCGAAATCGGCCTGCGCATGGCGGTCGGTGCGGGTCCGCGCGATGTGCAGCGGCAGTTCCTCGCCGAGGCGATGCTGATCTCGCTGATCGGCGGCGTGATCGGCATTGCGCTGGGCATCGCGGGCGCGCTGCTGGTGAGTAAATTCGGATCGCTGCCGGTGTCGCTGGATGGCAAGGTGATCGGGCTTGCGGCCGGGTTTTCGATCGCGACGGGCTTGTTTTTCGGTTACTACCCGGCGCGGAAGGCGTCGCAGTTGGATCCGATCGAGGCGTTGCGGCAGCAGTAAAATCTCCTGCGCGCTGCGCAGGGCCGGGGCGCGTAGTGAGGTGCCCGAAGGGCGGATGAGGCGTAGATGTTCAGTTCGTAGTGTCCGCGTCCGTGAACAAGCCATCTCCCGCCACATCCGGCGCAAGCGCAGCGCTTCACCCCGAAGAGAGAAGGGAAAAGCTATCCTGCGTGCTTGAAAGCACGGAGTTCCGCATGCGCCTTTTCATTTTCATGTTGCTGCTGACGCTGACAGCCATGCCCCTACACGCCGAGGAAAAAACCGTGAGCAAACCCACCGCACTGGTCATCCACGGCGGCGCAGGCGTGATCGAGCGCGACGCATTGAGCGCCGAGAACGAAAAGGCGATCCGCGCCGATCTCAACCGCGCGCTTGACGCCGGACACGCCGTGCTCGCGAAAGGTGGCAGCGCGATGGACGCAGTCAGCGCCGCTGTCGTCATCCTCGAAGACTCGCCGCTGTTCAACGCCGGCAAGGGCGCGGTGTTCAACGCCGAGGGTCGGCACGAGCTGGATGCGTCGATCATGGAAGGCCACACACAGCGCGCCGGTGCGGTCGCAGGCGTCACCACCATTCGCAACCCGATCCAACTCGCGCGCGCGGTGATGGAACATTCGCAGCACGTGATGCTCGCGGGACCCGGTGCTGAGAAATTCGCTGACACGCAAACGCAGATCGACCGCGTGCCCAACACCTGGTTCGATACCGACGTGCGCCGCAAGCAACTGGAACTCGCCAAGCAGCGCGAACGCGCGCAAGCATCGAGTGACCAAATCCCGACGGTGGCCGGCGCATATTTCGGCACGGTCGGCGCGGTTGCGCTGGATGCGCAGGGCCACATCGCCGCGGCGACATCGACTGGCGGCATGACCAACAAGAAATTCGGCCGCGTCGGCGATTCGCCCGTCATCGGCGCAGGCACCTGGGCCGACGACCATTGCGGCGTGTCGGGCACCGGTTGGGGCGAGCACTACATCCGCAACGCCGTCGCGCACGACATCTGCGCGCGCGTGGCGTATCGCGGCGACACCCTCGCGGCCGCCGCCGATGAAGTCATCCTCAAGCGCGTCGTCGCCACCGGCGGCGACGGCGGCGCCATCGCGCTGGATCGGGACGGCAACATCGCAACGCCGTTCAACACTTCCGGTATGTATCGCGCATGGATCAAGGCTGACGGCTCGCGCGGGACGGGGATTTTCAAGGATGACTGAACGGCTGTCTTGAGTCTTGGGCGGGGTTTTTCGCGGAACCGGTGTGGCAAAATTGGCGAGTCGCGGCCTTTGAGCCGTTTTTTTGAACGATGCCCCATGCCCGCTCCCGCGACAGCAGCCACCTGACCGTGGCGGACAAGATCGGACATCTGCCGCGGCACCCCGGGCGCATTTTCAAGGCAGCCGTGTGGTCGGTGCAGGGCTTGCGCGCCGCCTGGCGGCACGAATCCTCGTTCCGCCTCGAGGTTTACCTGTTCGTGATCCTCGCGCCGTTAGGCTGGTGGCTGGGGAAAAGCGGTATCGAGCGCGCGCTCCTGATCGGATCAATGCTGCTGGTGCTGAGCGTCGAGTTGCTTAACTCCGCCGTCGAGGCGGTGATCGAACGTTTCGGTGACGAACACCACGAGATTTCCGGCCGCGCCAAGGACATGGGATCGGCTGCGGTGTTCGTGTTGATGTTGAACGTGTTGCTGGTGTGGGCTTGCCTGCTCGGCCCGCGCCTGCTTTGAGGATAGACGCTGCATGTTGATGGAATTGCTGAGCGATCCACAAACCTGGATCACCCTGATCACCTTGAGCGCGATCGAGATCGTGCTTGGCATCGACAATCTCGTCTTCATTTCGATCGCGGTCAGCAAGCTGCCGCCTGCCGAACGCGAGAAGGCGCGCAAGTTCGGTATCGCCGTCGCCTGCATCACGCGCATCCTGTTGCTGCTGACGTTGGCGTGGCTGGCTGGCCTCACGTCCGACCTGTTCCGTCTGTTCGGACAGGGCATTTCGGTACGAGACCTGGTGCTGGTCCTCGGCGGCGTGTTCCTGCTGGTGAAGGGCACGATGGAAATCCGCGATCTCATCGTCGGCGAGGACGTGGCCGAGGACATCGACACCAAGCCGCTGGCCTCGTTCGGCATGGTGATCGCGCAGATCGCGGTGATCGACATCGTGTTCTCGCTGGATTCGGTTATCGCCGCGGTCGGCATGGCCAACCACACCGCGATCATGGTCGCCGCGATCCTGTCCGCCGTCGCCGTGATGCTGCTCGCCGCCAAGCCGCTGGGCCGCTTCATCGACGAAAACCCGACGGTGAAGATGCTGGCGCTGGCCTTCATCGTGTTGGTGGGTGTGTACCTGATCGCCGACGGCTTCGAGGTGCATATTCCCAAGGGCTACATCTACGCCGCGATGGGGTTCTCGGCCTTGGTCGAAGGCCTGAACCTGTGGGTGAAGCGTCGGGCGCGGGCGCGCGGGTTGCCGAATTAGAACCTGCGCATCGCAGCGCCTTCATTGCGCCGGAACCCGCACGATGCTGCAATGCCGCCCTGATCCTTCGTCTTGTGGAGTTGCGCCATGCGTATCGTCCTGTTGATGCTCCTCGCCGCCCTGCTGTCCGGCTGCGGTTACAACTCGATCCAGCAGAAGGACGAGGCGGTCAAGGCCGGCTGGTCGGAGGTGCTGAACCAGTACAAGCGCCGCGCCGACCTGATCCCGAACCTGGTCAATACGGTCAAGGGCTATGCCGCGCACGAGCAGGGCGTGCTCACCGCCGTGACCGAGGCGCGCGCCAAGGTCAGCCAGATCAACGTCAATGCTGACGATCCGCAATCGCTGGCGCAGTTCCAGGCCGCGCAGGGCGAGCTGTCGAGCGCGCTGTCGCGGCTGCTGGTCACGGTCGAGAATTATCCGAACCTCAAGGCCGACCAGTCCTTCATCGGACTGCAGACGCAGCTGGAAGGCACCGAAAACCGGGTCACCGTCGCGCGCGGCGATTACATCCGGCTGGTGCAGGACTACAACACCTTCATCCGCCAGTTCCCAAACAACCTGACTGCGATGCTGTTCGGCCACAAGCAGAAACCGAGCTTCACCGTCGAGAACGAGCGCCAGATCCAGGATGCACCGACGGTCGATTTCGGTGCGCCGCAGCCGCAGGGTGGATGAGCAGGTTTTTTTCCAGTGACAAGATTTCGTAGGGTGGGCCTTGGCCCACCAACCGCTTGACCGGAACGCGGAGCGGTGGGCCCGGGCCCACCCTACGGTCTTCGGAAACGTGCCAATGAGCGCACGCATGCAAAGAGTGGCCGGTGTTCTGTTGTTGTGGCTGGCTTTCGTTCCTGTCATTGCGTTCGCACAACAGGCCGAAATCCCGTCGCTGACTTCGCCGGTCATCGACACCACCGGCACGCTCTCCGCGGCTCACAAACAGCAGCTCGAACAACAGGCGCTCGCCTTGCAACAACGCAAGGGCAGCCAGCTGCAGGTATTGATGCTGCCCAGCACGCAGCCTGAAACCATCGAGCAGTACACGGTGCGCGCATTCCGGCACTGGAAGATCGGGCGCGAGAAGGTCGACGACGGTGTGCTGCTGGTCGTCGCCAAGGATGACCGGCGCGTGCGCATCGAGCCAGGCTATGGCTTGGAAGGCGCGATTCCCGACATCACTGCAGGCCGCATCATCCAGGAATACCTGGTGCCGAAATTCCGCGCCGGCGATTACGGCGGGGGCCTCATTGACGGCACAGCGGCGTTGGTGAAGCTGATCGACGGCGAACCGTTGCCTGCGCCGATGGCCGATCACCGCGCCACCGAATCCAGCGGCGGCAGCAACTGGCTGTTCGCCTTGTTTGCTGCCTTGATTGTCGCCAACGTGGTGCGTGCCATGTTCAGTCGGGCGCCGTCGCCGCTGCGCGGGTTGTTCACCGGCGGCGCGGCGGGCGGTGTGGCCTGGCTGATTTCATCGCTGATGGGTCTGGGTATCGCTGCCGGTGTGTTCGGCTTGCTGTACGGACTGGTGAGCGTATCGGGCGGGCGTTATGCGCGCGATCGCGGTTGGGGCGGCTTCGGCGGCGGTGGTTTTGGCGGTGGAGGCGGCTGGTCGGGCGGCGGCGGTATGAGCGGAGGCGGTGGCGCCTCGGGGAGCTGGTGATGGCACGTGTGTTCCGTCATCTGTTCGCCCGTTCCGCGCGCGGCCTGTATCCGCAGGACGCGCTGCAACGCATCACCCAGGCCATCGCCGACAGTGAAGCGCGGCATCGAGGTGAAATCTGCTTCGCGGTCGAATCGTCGCTGCCGCTGCGTGCCGTGCTCGCCGGGCTCGACGCACGATCACGCGCGCTCGATGTCTTCGCGCAACTGCGCGTGTGGAATACGCGCGCCAACAATGGCGTGCTGATCTACCTGCTGCTGGCCGATCATCGCATCGAGATCGTGGCCGACATCGGGCTGGATGCGCTTGTCAGCGCCGAACAATGGCGCGGTGTGTGCCAGTTGATCGAGGAAGGGTTGAAGGCGGCAGAACCCGACGCGGCGGTGCTGCGCGGCATCGATGCGGTGTCGTCATTGCTGGCGGAACATTTTCCGCGCATCAAAGGCGAGCACGACCACGACGAGTTGCCGAACCTGCCGCACATGTTTGATTGACCGATGTTGGCAGGAGTGCCTCTTGGGCGCGAGGGTCCTACCGTTGCACCACCGCGCCTAAGAGGCGCTCCTACAAAGCCCAATGCCCGGGAATCTCCCACGCGGGCGCCACTCGGGCAAAATAGCGACACATCCGCAACACCAAGGCCGCCATCGCATGATCCAGCTGCACCAGATCGATCCGATCGCGCTTGCACTCGGCCCACTCAAGATCCACTGGTATGGATTGATGTATTTGCTGGCTTTCGGCGTGGCCTGGTTTCTGGGCCGCAGCCGCATTCGCGCCGGTCGTCTCCCCGGCGTCGACGAAAACGCATACGGCGACCTGATGTTCTACGGCATGCTCGGCGTGGTGCTCGGTGGTCGCATCGGCTACGTGTTGTTTTACTCATTCCCCGATTTCCTCAGCAATCCGCTGATGCTGTTCAAGGTGTGGGAAGGCGGCATGAGTTTCCACGGCGGCCTGCTTGGCGTGCTGGCGGCGATGTGGTGGTGGTCGCGCAAACAGCGGCTGCATTTCTTCGACACGATGGATTTCGTGGCCCCGCTGGTGCCCCAGGGCTATGGTTTCGGTCGCCTGGGCAATTACATCGGCGGCGAGCTGTGGGGCAAGCCGACGGGCGGCGATTTCGGCGTGGTGTTCCCGCGTTCGCTGCCGGCTGAGTTGGCGACGATGGACCCGGCATCTCTGCGCCAGCAATTCGACGCGGGCTTGCTGGATATGTACGCGCGGCATCCGTCGCAGCTTTACCAGGCGGGTCTCGGAGGGCTCGTGCTGTTCGCCGTGTTGTGGTGGTATTCGCGCAAGCCGCGTCCGCGTTATGCGGTGGGCGGCCTGTTCGCGCTGCTGTACGGAATCTACCGCTTCCTTGTCGAGTTCGTGCGGGAACCCGATGCGCAGTTGGGCTATCTGGCGTTCGGCTGGCTCACCATGGGGCAGACGCTGTCGCTACCGCTGATCGCCTTCGGCCTGTGGTGCCTGTGGATGTCACGCCGTTCGCCGACGTTGCAGCCGCAGGCGCCGGTTGTGGTGGACGCCGCGTAAAGCGTGCAACGGATGCTGGTCCGATGAAGCCTGCCCGATGAAACCTGCTCAATGAAGCTTTGTTAATGAAGCAATACCTCGAACTCCTGCGCCATGTGCTCGACCATGGCACCGAGAAAGCCGACCGCACCGGCACCGGCACGCGCAGCGTGTTCGGCTGGCAGATGCGCTTCGACCTGAATACAGGTTCCCGCTGCTCACCACCAAAAAACTGCACCTGCGCTCGATCGTGCACGAACTGCTGTGGTTCCTGAAAGGCGACACCAACATTGCCTACCTCAAGGACAACAAGGTGTCGATCTGGGACGAATGGG
>JALYOU010000149.1 GCA_030856725.1 Pseudomonadota bacterium | reverse complement strand
TGTCGAGTCACCCGACCTGCGGCTCAACCTCGTGGTGCGCAAGGGCAGGGCGATCCTGTCGGTCGATCTTGGCGGCGGCCCTTTGCATCGCCGTGGCTGGCGTCGTGCGCAGGGTGAAGCGCCGCTCAAGGAAAATCTTGCGGCCGCCGTGCTGATGCGTGGCGGCTGGTCGCAGATGCATGCCGAAGGCGGCAGGCTGCTGGACCCGATGTGCGGCAGCGGCACGCTGCTCATTGAAGGTGCATTGATGGCGGCGGATGTTGCGCCTGGGTTGCTGCGGACCGGAGGCGTTGCGCCGAGTCGGTGGCTTGGCTTCGATGCGACGCAGTGGTCGGCGTTACGGACCGAAGCGCGTGAGCGTGAAACGGATGGCAGGGCACAGTTGCAACCGGTGTTCTTCGGCAGCGATTCCGATCCGCATGCGATTCGTGCGGCGCGGGAGAATGCCGAAGCGGCCGGGGTTGCTAAGGTGATTCAGTGGAGCGTGGTAGCGGTGGAATCCTTGACCGCCCCACACCGTCATCGCGGGAATGACGAGCAACAGCAGAACGAACAGCAACAGCAGGACCAACAGCAACAGCAGGACCAACAGCAACAGCAAGACGAACAACCGTCACCATCGCGCGGCCTCGTCGTCTGCAATCCACCTTACGACGCCCGTCTCGCCGCCGACCCCGCGCTGTACCGCGCTCTGGGCAATGCCCTCAAGCAGGCGACACCGGCGTGGCGCGCGAGTCTCCTTTGCGGCGACTCGGAGCTGGCCTATGCCACAGGTCTGCGCGCGAATAAGAAATACCAGTTGTTCAACGGTGCGCTGGAATGTGCGTTGATCGTCTGTGATCCGATCGCAACGGCGACGCGTGCCCAGCCGGTTTCCGACACACCACCGCAGGGCTTGTCCGAAGGCGCAGCGATGGTCGCCAATCGCCTGCGCAAGAACCTCAAGAAGTTGAAGCCTTGGCTGCAACGCGACGGCGTAACTTGTTATCGCGCCTACGACGCCGACCTGCCGGAGTACGCCACCGCCATCGATGTGTACGCCGTGGAGCCGACTGGCGAGCAGTGGCTGCACGTGCAGGAATACGCCGCGCCTGCGGAAATTCCGGAGGCCACCACCCGTCGTCGTCTCGACGAACTGCTGGCCGCTGCACGCGATGTGTTCGGCCTGCCGCAGGAACGCATCGCGCTGAAGACACGCTCGATCGGCAAGGGAGGCTCCAAGTATGGACGTTTCGATCGTCGAGGCGAAACTCTTGTCGTGCGCGAAGGCGCGGCGAAACTGCACGTCAACCTGTTCGATTACCTCGACACCGGCTTGTTCCTCGATCACCGGCCACTAAGGTTGCGCATCGCGGACGAAGCGGAGGACACACGTTTCCTCAACCTGTTTGGCTACACCGGCGCGGCCACCGTGCACGCTGCCATCGGCCGCGCGCGGCAGACCACCACCGTCGATCTTTCAGCGACCTATCTGCAATGGTGCGCGGAGAACCTGCAGGAAAACGGATTTGTCGGGCATAAGCATCGGCTGGCGCAGGCCGACGCGATGTCATGGCTTGCGAGCGATCGTGGCGAATACGACCTGATTTTCTGCGACCCGCCCACGTTTTCGAATTCAGCGCGTGCGGGCGATTTCGACGTGCAGCGCGAGCATGTGCGCCTGCTGCAGGCGGCGGTTGCGCGGCTTGCACAGGATGGCACCCTGTACTTCTCAAACAACTTTCGCCGCTTCAAGCTGGATCGCGAGGCGGTCGGGCAGTTCGCGGAATGCATCGATATCAGTGCCGAAACGATACCGACCGATTTTTCACGCAATCCACGGATTCATCAGGCGTGGATGCTGCGCCGACGTTGAGTGCTTTTCCTTCTCCCTTCGGGCGGGCTCGCGCTGCACTGAACGCCTCGCGTCAGCGAAGGCTTGGGCGCGTAGCGAGGGTGCCGAAGGCGGATGAGGGCAGGAGACGACTTCCTGGGAACTTAGATCAAGTCTGAAAGTGTGCGCCCGCATCCGGCGTTTCGCATCACCTTCTCCCGAAGGAGAAGGAAGCAAAGCGGCGCACATTTCCTTATCAGCGATTCGAGCGGGCCCTGATCACCGAAGGACTCGCATTCAACATCGCGTTCGCTTCGCGCGCATCCATTCCGAACACCGTGTCGAAGGCACGCCGTTCGATGCGCCGGATACTGGCGATGTCGCACGGCAGGTCCAGCCCGGTATTGATCCCGCTGCGCGGCACCACCGCGTCGCCGATGTCGCCACAGATACGACCATCGTTGGTGACGGGATCGCTGCCTATGCCCGGCGAGAATCCGCGACCCGAGCCCAGTCGCATCGGTTGCAGCCCATCGCGGAACGCGAGATAGGGGCGACGATTCAAGTCGGGGCAGCGATGGCTGAGCTGCACGTCGTAATAGCGCGAGCCCAGCGTCTTCACCACCAGCCGGCGCTGATCGATCACGCCCCAATCGAGTACTTGCCTGGATACCAGGCACTCGCCGACCGGCCGCAACGGTGACGATTGTGGTCGCACGGCACCTGACACACCCGTGCCCAGCACCAGTGCACCGCCGAGGATTGATAGCACGATCGCTTTCATGGTCTTTCGCGTCCGGGTGGGGGGCCTATCGGCACGATCGGCCCGCTGCGCTTAACCGGAGCGGAACATGCCTGATCCCATGCGACAAGTGGGTCGCGGTCAGCGTTCGGGTACGGTTTAAACTCACCGTCGCCGGGCAGCTTGCGAAGCGTCCGTCGAGCCAGTCCTGCTTGGCCTGTTCGATCCTGTCGCGCGACGACGATACGAAGTTCCACCACATGTGGCGATGGCCATCAAGGGGTTTGCCGCCCAGCAGCCGGTCAGTTGCCGCGCCCGACTTTCAGTTGCGCACGCGGCGCGGCGTCGAAGCTGAGCGATTCCAGCGTCACCTGCAGGCTGCCGAGATCGCGCGATTGCGGTTGGTCAGGGGAATTCAATTCGAAGGATTGCGCGCTTGCACCGGCCGGCCGCGATTCGAAACCTAGCACGGCGTTGCCGGCATGGATGCATTGCACGTCGGGACGGCAGCGCGAATCGGATTTGACGCTGACGTAGCGCAGTGTGCTGCGGTCGGACAACATCACCGTCCCGCCCGGCTGCATGGCGAAGCTCGAACCGTCGGCAATCATGCGTCCGTTGGCTTTGTTATTGGCGGCAGGCGCGGATGCACATGCCGACAGGAGCAGAGACAGCGTAGTCGCCAGGAGCAGGTAGGGTGCGGCGATGGGCTTGGACATCGTGTGCTTCAGTTTGCGTGGTGAGGCGGGGA